>JBGSRG010000427.1:0-2595 GCA_041737685.1 Phycisphaerales bacterium
GTCCTTGAGGTCGGCCGGGACGATGGCGCGGCCACCGGGGAGTTGCAGGCGTTTGGCCGAAGCATCCCAGCGGTACTTGGTGCCCGCAGCGCGGAGCACGACGATGAGCAGATAAAGCCCGCCGCCGAAGCCCAGCGCGACGAAGATCCACTGCACCGCGAGGTCGTAACTCGCCAGCGGCTTGCTCTTGGCCTGGGTGTTCCACTTGCGTGTGAGTTCGTCGAGCAGGCCGCCCAGTTCGACGGTGACGCGTGGGTCGTCGGCCTTGCCCGTTGTGGAGAAGCCTTCGCCCTTGACGGGATCAAAGAAGAGCTGACGCGCGGGGTCTTTGGTGTTGGCGGGGGTGGAGCTTCCTGAAGCCTGCGTGGTCGCCGTCGTACCCAGCGGCTGCGGCGTGGGCTTGAGTTTCGAGACGGAGGCGAGTGACTCGAGCCACTCGTACTTGGCCAGTTCCATCGCGGACTGCCGACCTGCGGAGGTGTCGCCCTTGGAGGCCGAGGCCAAGTCGGATTTGCGGGTGCGGAGTTCGGCGAGCGCGGCGGCGGGATTCTCGACTCTCACGCCTCCCGGCGAGAGTTTGCCCGCGCTGCGGGCGCTGTCGAGATAGACGCTGAGTTTGTAGGAGGCATCGTTGAGGCCCCGTGCCTTGTAGAGGACGGTGGCGTCGAGCAGGCCCCACGCGCCAAAGCCCAGCAGCACGGCGGTGAAGATGAGTTTGGTGGTGAGCCAGCGCCGTCCCAGCCGAGTGGTCTGCATCGATTCGCCCTCGTTGCCCGGGAGGTCCCGTGACTCGAAACGGGCGCGCTGCCCTGTTTCTGTTTCTGCAAGGGCAGAGTCTACCGCGTTTGGGTTGCGGGCGGATTGGGTGGGGAGCGGTGCAACGGAGAGGCGAACGGATAGCGAGTCGGGAAGTCAGCCAGGGTCGGGCGTCTGCAGGGCCTGTTCCCACCATTCTTCGGCCCAGGCGCGGCCTTCGTTCGAGCGAAGCAGCGACTCAAAGCCGCCTTGTTCGAGTTGGCGGATGGGGATTCTCGGAGCGGAAAAGCCAGCGCGAAGCGCTCGCGTGAGCCAGCGGCCGTGGGCCCGGCAGACCATCGCTGCGCGTCGGGCTTGTTCGTCCAATGCCTGCCGGTTTGCGGACTGATCGCTCTGGGCCTCGGGGCCGAAGAGACGTTCGAGTCGTTCCCTGTTGTCGCCGGGGTGCATTGGGAGAGCGTACAACGCGAAAGGGGTTCCGTCACGCGATTTCGGAGGGTGCAGGTGGCGGTTTGGGTTGATGAAGATGGATCACGACGGCGAGCAGAGCGAACTATCATGGATGGGTAAGACATCGAACGCGCAAGCATCGATGTTGACGGCATTGAGTGGATTGATGGGTGGGAATCGGTCGGTGGTGGTCGCGTGCGTCGTCGTCGGCACTTTGAGTTTTTGCGCCCGTAGCTCAATTGGATAGAGCGCCAGTCTTCGGAACTGGATGTTGGGGGTTCGAGCCCCTCCGGGCGTGCTTTGGATGGTGGGGGTTGTGCGGTTGGAGGGGCGGAGGGACGGGACCGAACGCGAGCAGGAGCGCGCCATGAGTACTTCGCCGACGGCCGCGGGTTCGATGAAGGCCGATGCCGGGGTGGTGGTGCGTCCGCCGCGAGAGAGCCTTGAAGCGCGTGGGGCTGATCGGCGTGCGGGGCATCCGTTTGATCGGCGTGCCGCAGCGCTGCTTGCGGACTTGGAAGCGAACGGCCAGTACAAGCACTTGCGGACGATCGAGGGGCCGATGGACGCGACGGTTCGCGTGCGGGGCTATGGCGAGTGTTTGTGCTTTTGCTCGAACAATTATCTGGGGCTGGCCAATCATCCAGAAGTGATCGAGGCGGGGCGGAAGGCGCTGATTGACTTTGGGGCGGGCACGGCGAGCGTGCGATTCATCTGCGGCACGTTCGGTCCGCACGAGGTTCTGGAGGCGACGATCGCCGAGTTTTTCGGGTTCGAGGCGGCGTACACGTTTGTCTCGGCGTGGACGGCGAATGAAGCGCTGTTTCCGACGCTGTGCGAACCGGGCGACGCGATTGTGTCGGACGAGTTGAACCACGCGTGCATCATCGATTCGATCCGGTTGGCGTCGGTGATCAAGCGCGGGGTTCACAAGTCGGTTTACAAGCACAACACGCTGGAGGGGGCGGGGGGGTTGCGCGAGCGGCTGGAAGAGGCGAGGCGGAATGTCGAGCAGGAGCGAGCAACGACGCAGAGCGGAAAGGCGGCGGGGGCGGGAGCGGGTGGGCCG
Organism: Phycisphaerales bacterium; assembly: GCA_041737685.1. Taxonomy (GTDB): domain Bacteria; phylum Planctomycetota; class Phycisphaerae; order Phycisphaerales; family UBA1924; genus JAHBK01. Next base: position 2,276 of record JBGSRG010000427.1, read on the forward strand.
GGGCAGATCTGGGTTGTGACCGACGGTGTGTTCAGCATGGAGGGCGACATTGCCGATCTGGCGGCGATGCGTTCGCTGTGCGACGAGTTCAACGCGATTCTGGTGGTTGATGATTCGCACGGCCACGGTGTGATGGGCAGGACTGGGCGCGGCACGCACGAGCACTTTCACCTTGTTGGGCATATCGATCTCTTGACCGGGACGCTTGGCAAGGCGCTGGGGGGCGCGGCGGGCGGATTTGTGGCGGGTTCAAAGCGCGCGGTGGAACTGCTGGTGCAGCGCGGGCGGCCGACGCTTTTCTCGAACGCGCTGCCGGTGAC
>JBGSRG010000446.1:0-2356 GCA_041737685.1 Phycisphaerales bacterium
CCCACGCACCGAACGGAGATCACCATGGCCGCCACACCTTCAACGATGCTGCCGCTGGGCACACAGGCCCCGGACTTCGACCTGGTGGACACTGTCAGCGGCGACCGGATAGCGCTCGCCGATGTGCGTGCCGGTCGGCGAGCCATGCTCGTGATGTTCATCTGCAATCACTGCCCGTTCGTGAAACACATCCGCGCCGAGTTGGCCAGATTGGGCCAGGACTATCAGCCAAAGGGCGTTGGTGTGGTTGCGATTTCCAGCAACGACGTGGCGAACTACCCCGATGACTCGCCTGACAAGATGAAGCACGAGGCGAGAAGCGCGGGCTACACCTTCCCGTATCTGTTCGACGATGATCAGACCGCGGCGAAGGCCTATCACGCAGCGTGCACGCCTGATTTCTTTCTCTTTGATGCTCAGGGATTGCTGGTGTATCGCGGCCAACTTGACGATTCTCGACCGGGCAATGGGCTGGCCGTGACCGGCAAAGACCTGCGAGCGGCGATGGACGCGGTGCTGTCGGGCCAAAGGCCAAGCACGGAGCAGAGGCCGAGCATCGGGTGCAACACCAAGTGGAAGGCCGGGAACGCGCCGGCGACGGGCGGATAGAGCATCTGGCTTACGCCGAGCGCCGCGCAGCGCCGCATCACTGGGCGAGCACCGCTCTCCGGGCGTTCACGAGTCCGAACGGCCCTGCCAGTAGTTTCTACGCCTGAAACTTTCGTTCGGGCTGGGCGTACGGTAGTTGGATGGGCCAATCGTCGCGTAAACACCTGCGAGCCTCAACCGTGCCTCGCAGCGCGGTTGCCGGTCGCGCTGGCGGCGGGGCTACAGCAAATGGAGGGCAAGAAAGTGGCGTCAGGGCCGTTACGCCGTCTTCCCGACGAGACCGAGTGCGCGGACCCCGGCACCGGTATCACTTTGGCGCGCCCACGCTGGTCTACATGTTCATCTCGCTGCTGCTGGCGCTGGGCGCTTTCAACAGCCAGAACAATCTGCTTTTCTGGGCACTCGGATTCTCGTTCGCTTCGATGCTTGTCTCGGGCCTGCTCAGCGGTCGGATGCTGATGGGCTTGCGGGCGGTTCGTCTGAACTCGCCGGCGGGGCACGCGGGCGAGGTTGTGGCACCGGCGTATCGCGTGCTGAACGCGAACCGCTTTGTGCCCGGCTTTGCGCTGACGGTTCAGGACCTCACGCTCATGGAGTCGGCTTCGCGAAAGGCCGCTCGCAAGCCTGAGCGGGGTGGCATTGGTCGCGACGATCGACCCTACGCGGTCGTCGAAAGGCCCGGCTTTGTGCAGCACGTCTCATCTCGCGGCCACAGCGACAGTGTCGCAAGAGTTCGGCTGCTTAGGCGTGGTGTTGTGAAACTTCGGACGTTGCGTGTGGAGACTTCGTTTCCCTTCGGTTTGATCCGTAAGGCCATCGACTTCGACGTTCGCGGCGAACTGGTTGTCTGGCCGCGGCTGGTCGAGCTTGATCCGAACACATTGAGTGGCGGGATGCAGGCGGGCTCTTCGCCCCGAACGCCGTCTCGCCGACGCGGAGAGGGCGATGAGTTTTTTGCGCTGCGCGAGTATGCCGAGGGCGACAGCCCGCGCAACATCGCGTGGCGTGTCTCGGCGCAGCGGATGAGCATCGGCTCGCCGGAACAAGCCTCGTTGTTTGTTCGACAGACGGTGGCACCCTCGCCGTCGCGATTATGGATCGTGCTGGACCGCTGCGGCGACGAGACGCTGGATGAGCGGGCGATTTCGATGGCCGCGACGCTCGCGACGATCGCGCACGATCGGGGCATGATGTTCGGGCTTTCAGAGCCTGCAAGCAACGTGCTGGTTACGCCTGCGAGCGGGCGCGGGCACATGGAACGTCTGTTTGATGCGCTCGCGCGGCTTACACCCTTGCAGTCTACCGCCGTGGCGGATTCGCCCGAGCATCGGCTTCCGCCAAAGGCGGCCACGGCGGACGGAACAATGTGCGTGGTGGTGCATGGCCGATCGGGACAAGGACTGGCAACGGGCCTGAGCAACATTGGTGGTCGCATGATTCATCTCTCGGCGGACGACGAAGCACTCAAGGTGTTTGGAGCGTCCGGGGCGACCGATGGACAGGGCGCGAGTGGATCTGGCGTGGACGGACGCGGCCGGACTCGCGGCCCGGCGCACGGCCCCCCGCGCGGGCCTGCTTCAGAATCCTCGGTCGGCTCTGGGAGCGCTATCGCGTGAGGTGGGTGAAACGGTACAACACGCTCTGTCTGTTGGCGGTGGTGACGGCGGTGCTTTCGTTCTGCCTGGCCGACGGCGCGTTCTCGTTGGCAGCGCTGAGCATGGTGGTGCTCGCCGGGGCGTACCTGACG
>JBGSRG010000448.1:0-1751 GCA_041737685.1 Phycisphaerales bacterium
CACCGCCTCCTCCGCCTCCGCCTCCTCCGCCTCCCGTTCCCCCCGCGCCACTGCCCGTTCCCGTTTCTGTCCCCGTCCCAGTGCCGGTCGCTGCTGGCACAGCAGTCTCAGGCTCGGCCTCCTCAGGCTCTGGCTCCGTGATCGAAGCACCAACCAGCGGCACCCGATCAATCGCCACCGTCCGCCGATACGTGCGCTCGGCCCGGCCAGAATCGTCCTGAGCCGTCACCGTGATCCGCAGCAAGTGCGGCAAGCCGTCAAAGTCCGAGTCCCAATCCTCGAACCACGACTCCGCATCCGCCGCCTCGATCGACACCGCAAGAACGCCCTCAACCAACCGCGTCGCCAGTCCGCCGCCCTCCTGAAAGTCATCGGGAGTCGAATCGACCCGCCGCCACAGCGAGAGGGCTGGCTCGCGGTTGGCTACTCCACTCACCCCTCGCCCCGTGCCCGAACTCGCCCCTCCAGCACTCGCAGGCACAACCAGCCCCGAGGCAGAGTCTTCAACAAGCCGGTACTGCACCTCACCAAAGTCCGCCTCGGCCTGCATCGCCCCCACCGGCGTCGCTCTCGCAAGCGTTGACATCAGCAGCAACTCGTCGTGCGCCCGCCCGCCCTCCTCGCTGCTCACAAGCCGAACCCGTGTGAAGTACAGATCGTGATCGCGCACCAGCGACACCGCGTCAACCGCGATCCGATCCGCCGCGTGCTGGGCACGATCAAAGGCCTCCGCTCTCGCCATCGCGCCGTCTCGGCTACGTGCCGCATTCGCAAGCGCGAGCGCAGTCGCCGCCGCCGCTGCGCCAATCACCAACGCCACGATCATCTCCACGAGCGTGAAGCCGCGCGCCGATCGGAAAGTCGCTGAGCACAGGCGCATCACAGCCCCTCCCGCTGGATCGACGTCGGCGGCCGGCGATCAGGATCAATCTCTGCCTCGATGCCCAGATCGCGGGGTGCCATCAGCGTGCGAATCGTCAGGCTCTGCGTCTGGGCACGCGTTGACGCTGCTCCACCGACGCCGCTGCCGCCGGTACCGCCCGTGCTTCCACCACCCCAGAAAATCGTCACTCGAACATCGAACGGCTCGCCCACGCTCCGCCCACCCGAGAAGTCCAAACGGTAACTGAACTGCTCAAATGGCTCATCGCACGCCGACTCGACCGGAAACCGTCTCGCATAGTCGTCGGCACCGCGAGCCAGCACCATGTTCAACTGTTCATCCGCCAGCGCTGCAGCAATCGCCAGCGATTCGCCCTGCTGCGCAGACGCAATCGCCCGGCCCGACAACGAGAGCATCACCGACAGCCCCACGCCCAGGATCACCACCGCAACAATCACGTCTACCAGTGCAAAGCCTCGCCTTACCACGCCTGCTCTCCCCCTCCGCTCTGCGCGTCAAGGTCGATCGTTCGTGAGTCCACGCTGATCGGGGTCTGGCTGCCCTCGGGCAGTTGCCTCAGGGTCGCCGCCATCGCCTCAGGATCAAGATCAACCTGCCACACGCCGCGAATGCCCTCCCCGCTCAGCAGGAAACTCAATCGTGGGATCGTCATCGCCTGCGAAAGTTCCACCCGCCAGTCGCGCTGAGCACTCACATCCAAAGGCAGACCGTCCGCCGTGGCCAGCGCCACACGCAGCCGTCTGAGCGTCACATTCGGCGACAGACGCTGCGCTGACCAATCCTCATTGCTTGCTCGCCCACTCGTCCCCGCACCGCTGGGATCCGCCGGCTCGCTCAGCCGAAGCAC
>JBGSRG010000521.1:0-7828 GCA_041737685.1 Phycisphaerales bacterium
CCGCGACCGCGTTGCCGAACTCGCGCCGGGCACCCCCGGCGCCACCGCCGTGCGACGCATGATCGACGTCAATACCTTTGAGGCCGCCGCCCGCGCCGCTCAGCAGCGCTTCGGCAAGCCCTTCTGGTACTACCTCGGCCAGTGCAATGACCCAGCGCTCGAACGCCGACTGCCCGAAGAGATCGACGATTACGCCATCCTCTCCGCCGAGCCCATTCTGGCCGTCGGCGGCAACATTTTCATCGACGACAGCGGCAGCAAAGACCGCAACTCCACCGCCTGGAGAGTTGCCCAATCGCTCAAACGACTGGGCGTCGCTCGCGTCGGATATGAGCCAGCCGCACACACGATCCAACCCACGAACAACGCAGCGCTCAGCGGCGGACAAACCCTCCTCACCCCTTGGGCCTATGAACCTGAGATGGTCGGCATGATCACCGGGCCGCTCTGGAAAAACCGCATCGAGTGGCAACCGCCCGCAGAACTCAACGCCAAAGAGCGAGACCGCAACTCGCGCGCCTGGATGGTCCCGCTCCGCCACACTGCCGGCGAAGTCGTCATCTGGGGCTACGCACCCGAGCAGCAAGACAAAGACTGGATCGTTGGCCGACTCGCCGAAGGATGGAGCGTCGTCATCGGCGCTGACTTCCTGCAGAAGCACCGCCTCACACCCCAAGACCTTCGCACCGCCGCCGCTGCCAAGCGAGCGTCAAACGCTCGCGGCAGATAAGCACTCGGCACGTTTGCAACAAAATCTCAGTCCACTCGGTAAGCTTGGGCCTGAACCATAATCGTTCCACGTCAGATCGAGATGCCCTGCACCTCGGCCTCAAACGTGACCCGACCAGCGACAATGCCCTGCACGTCGCACGTAAACCCGCGTCGAGACCACTTGGTCTCCCGGCAAAGCAGGTACAGATCGTCGCCAGGCTTCACGGTGTGACGAAATGAACACCGCTCCAGCCGCGAGAACGCAGCCACAATCGGCTTGGGCAGCCGCACGTTATAGAGATACACCGCCAACTGCGCCGCCGCCTCAACCTGCAGCACCCCCGGCATCAGCGGCCGGCCCGGAAAGTGGCCCGGAACCCAGAACTCGTCCGACCGAACATGCTTGATCGCCACCGCCCGTGTGTAATCCGGTGCGTGCCACACGATGGCATCAATCAAGGCCATTTCGCCCCGGTGCGGGTTGAGAGGCTCAAGATCCTGCCGGCTCAGAAGCCGTTTCGACAGATCGATCGAGCCAAGATCAAACAGCGTCGTGCGCTCTAAGACAGATTCACCACCCATCCGGCCGTTCCGCCCGTGCTTCGACGAGGCTTCCGCCTCAGACACCCGTGGGGATGCCTCAGTTGAGTCTGATCGCTGCGGCGGGGCCGCCTTGCTTGACGCAGACGCTCCGGACATGAGGATCAGTTCTCCTGACCCTTGCTCCGAAGGCTCAGGATTTGCTCCCGAACCTCCTGAGCGGCCTGCTTGATGTCCTGCATCAGTTGCCGAACCCGCGTGCCCGCGGCCTTGTTGCCGCCCTCGGCCTTCGCAAGATCCTCGTCCACCTCTGCAACCAGTTTCTTCAACTTGTCAAACGATTCCACTGCTGACCTCGACTTTCGTTGGTAAAGGTGAACCCCACCCCCGCCCTGACACAACGTCCAGCAAGTATACGGACTGCACAATGCCCTGTGGGGGCACACCGCCAGAACTTCGTCCAAATGTTCGTACTTTATTAGCTACTTTAGCCCGATTTCAGGCCTTTGCAAGCAGCGGCAGATACCGTTCCAGTGTCTGCAACGCCGCCCGAACGTACAGCAAATGCCCCTCATGCGTCAAAAAACACGGTACGCACGCCGCCATCAGCACCCGACGAACATTCGCCAACAGCGGGTAATCCTCCTTCGTTGACAGACCCCGCTCCCGTCGAGCCTGAGCCAATACCGACACTGGCCTCACCCCCTCCAACCGCTCGGCACGGCCCCAAAACAGCCGCTCCAGATAGACCGCGTCTTCCACCCAGTGACCCGCGTGGACCAGCGCCAAGTCAATCAGCACGCAGCGCCCAGCGTTTCTCTCGCGATCCAATCTCGCCCCACGACGCAATCCGTCCACCCCTTCACCCCCCTCGTCCGACCGCTCCACCACATCCTCGCTCACACGCCGCATGGCATTCCCAGGGTGCAGATCGCCGTGGCACCATGTATTGATGGGCCGCTGGTCCCAGATCGACTGAAGTTTGGGCAACAATTTCTGCGCTTGCTTCACGCACTGATTCCAGCGCTGGTCATTCTCGATGCCGCACTCTGGGATCGTCTGCCGCGCACGCTCCATCAGCCCCGCCCAATCCTTCGTCGGCGCACGAACCCCAGAGATCGGCCGCAGGTTCTCCGCCAGCGCATACCACTCCGCTGCGGCGGTTAACAACTCTGTCACTGCCCCAGCACCTATCGACGCACTCAACGGCGGGCCGCTGAACCGCTCCACAACCAGCCACGCCAGGTCATATCCGCCCAGTTCCATCCCCGCCGCGTACACCCGCGGCGTAGGCCCCGTAGCACACGCATACCCCGCCGAGATGCTCTGCGGCGCTGCGTCACGGTCGCCATCCATCGCGCGAGCAAGTTCATCCAGCCCACCCAGAACCGTGGTCCATCGAAACTCCGCCGGTCCCACGGGGAGTTTCACCACCACATCCACCGGAGAATGACCATCCACCGCGAACGTCGCAAACCCCGTCGCCGCACCGCCCGCCTGCCACGCCGACTTGAACCACTGAATCGCCGACAACCGACCGCCGCACGAGGCCAGCAGAACCGGCTCGAGCATGTGCGCCAGCGAACTGCTCTCGCCGTCGCCAGCACCGCTTGCCGAAAACGATCCGTTCAGACGGCCCTTGAGCGAGCCCTCTCCTTGCGGTTCAGCGCGATCCATCGAGCCTCCCGGCAACTGCAACAAGGCTTTGGAGAAACCCAGTCACACAAACGCATGAGAATCCGGTCACCAATCGGCATCCAAGCCATCTGCAAGCCATGTCAAGCGACATCCGACAACCGCCCAATACCTGTCCAAACAAGGTATCGCCGTCGCCCGCCATCGGCGAGCAAAATCTCGCCCAAACGACCCCCACTCCGCCCCTCACCCCGACCATCCCCCCATCGCCAAGCCTCACCCGCCAACCGCCGCCGCCAACGCCGCGATCTGCTCCGGACGCAACTGCTCTGCCCGCATCTGCGGCCAAATCTCAGCGCACCCCTCGGCTCTCCCAATCGACTCCCAATCCGTGCTCTTTCCCATCGCCGCCCCCAACTGCTTCCGCCGCTGAGCAAACACCCGCTGCGCAAACACTGAGACCCGGTTCAGCATCTCGCTGTCCGCGGCATCAGGCCGGCGCTCCAGCAGCATCATCACACTCGTCACGTCCGGCCGCGGCCAAAAGCACTCCGCCGGGGCAAACGCTATCCGACTCACCCGCGCGCTCAGCGCCGTCAGCACCGCCAGTGGGCCATAGTCGCGTGTGCCCGGCAACGCAGCCAGTCGATCGCCCAACTCGCGCTGAATCGTCACCGCCATCAGCCCGCACGCCGGAAAGCCGCTCAGCAGCGCCGCGATCAGCGGCGTCGCCGCGCCATACGGCAGATTCGCTACCAACTTGAACGGCCCGTCCCCCACCGCCCGCAACACTTCCGCCGAGATCGTGCGTTTGTCCTCCAGACAATCCGCATGAATCAGCGTAAATCGGTGCGCTTCCTGCGACCCAAGCAGCGCGGGCACACGCTCTCGAAGCAACCCGGCCAAGCCGTCGTCCAGTTCGCACGCCACCACGCGGCAGCCACGTTCCAGAAGTTCTTCCGTCAGCGTGCCCGTGCCCGGCCCAACTTCCAGCACAGTCTCACCCGCCTCAAGCCGCGCCGCATCGGCTAACTTGCGGATCAGGTTGTGATCGGTCAGAAAGTTCTGCCCAAGCGACCGCTTGGGCCTCATGCCATGCGCTTCGAGCAACTGCTTGATCTGTGTCAGCGTCTGCACGCGTGTTTCACCACTCCCCGCTCAAAATCATCTCCACTGCGTGCGCAACGCCGTCGGCATCGTTGCCCCGTGTCTGCCGCTGCGCGGCCTCCAGCGCCTGGGGCACCGAGTTGCCCATCGCCACGCCCAGCCCCGCCGCCCGCAGCATCGTCACGTCATTGATGTCGTTGCCAATCGCCGCGATCCGGCCCGTGTCCAGTCCCCTCTGCTCCGCCAGCCAGCGAATCGCGGTCCACTTGTTCACATCCTTTCCAAACGCTTCAAGAATCAGGATGTGATCGTCCTCAGTCTCCGGATGCGTGCCCGGCACCACAGCCTGAAAGTGGTGCAGCGTGGTGCGATCAGCAAAGTTCGCCCGCACTCCCGCCGCGACGCTGCGCGTCGCGCGCAGCGTGCCACACACCCCAACCCGAACGCTGCACTCGGGATGCTCATCGTCTTCGAGCCGCTCCACCACCCGCACCGGCACATCCAGCGTCTTGAACCACCAGCGTGTGATCGGATCGATCCCATCCCAGCCCCGCGGCGAAACCACCAGATAGTCATGCCCATCCCCACGCCCGTCCCCATCCTCCCTCGCCGGCCCCTCGGTCCCGCCAGCCTCATCACCCGCTACGGCCGATTCGACCGCGCCGCTCCCCGTCCTGCGCGTGCCGTCGGGGTCTTTCAGCACCAGCGCCGCATGACCGTGCGAAACCATGCACTCAACCAGTTGTCCCACCAATCCAACATCCATCGCAAACCGGTGCAACGTCGCCTGATTCATCGGGCACGAGACCATCGCCCCGCCCGCCACCACCACAGGGTCGCGCTGCTCAATCTGCTCGGCGAACGCACGGCACTCCACCAGCCCCCGACCCGTGCAAATCGTCACACCCACACCCGCTTCTCGCGCTCGCCGAATCGCGGCGGCGTTGCCCACCGAGATGCGTCCGTCAGGGCAGAGCAGCGTGCCGTCGAGGTCGATCGCGATCAGGTCATATCGACACTTCATGCGAGCGTTTCCCCCTCTCCATGCCCTTCAAGTCAACTTCGTCATTCGCGGCCCGCTCTTCAAGCCCAATCAACACACCGATCCAAACCGCCACCACCGAAGCGCTGCGCTCGAAGACACGATAAACGTCAAGCCTCACCCCGCGCGCTCCAGCACCGCCACCTCGCTCTGCGTTCCCGAGCCTGCATCCCCATCCCTCTGAATCAGTTCCAGCCTCGATCCTTCAAGACGCACCGATGCGCCCGAGTTCAGCACGCCGATAAACGCTTGCTCCATCGTCATCAGCGGCGCTGGACCGGCCATCCGCGTCATCGCCGCTCCACCACCCTGAAACGAAAGCACGCCGTCCTTCAGCCGCTCAGCGTCCAGCGTCCCGCTAAACCGATTGACCGCGGCCAGCCCCGTCATCTGGCCATCCGGCTCAACCCGAAGCGTCGGTGTTCGGGCCAGATCAAACCCGCCCGACTCCAGCGTCTGGGCAACGCTCTGACCATTGAGCAAAACCAGCCGCCAATCGCCGGTCATCGCCTTCATCGCGGCGGCCGTTGAAGCAAAGCGGGTCGTCACGCCCTCATCCTCCATTGTGGCACTCGCACCGCCCGCACCACCACAGCCCGCCGCGCTCATGACACACCCCAGCACCGCGGCGAAGCACACCTGGGCCACCCTCGCGCGAAAGTTCCCACAGCCGCGCCGCGTCTTTGTCAAACTGTCATTCCTCATTCGTCGGTGCTCCCGGTCGATCGTAACTTGGCCACTTCGCCCAGCGGCCGTCAAGTCGCCACCCACCCTCAGCCCATTCGCCGCTCAGCGTCCGTTCACTCGGCCCGCTTGCCACTCTTGCCAGCCGCCTTCCCCGCCTTCTGCTTCCCCGCTTTCTTGCCCACAGCACTCTTGCTCTGCTTCTTCCCCGCCGCGCGAACCTTTCCATCCTTCATCTCGATCGTGCCCGCGCGCGAGATCACACAGCCGCACGCCTTGCACGTCCGCCGCTTCTTCGGCCCCTCCCAGAAATCATCCATAATCTCCGCCAAATCCTCGTCGATCCGCTTCAGCCGCCAACGCACGTCATACACCAGCGTGTCACACTCGGGGCAATACCACTGCAGACCATCCTTGCCCGCCCGGCCCTTCACCTTCGGCCTGGGAAACTCGACGATCAGCCCCACCGTTCCCGCCGGGCGCTGCGGCCGGTGCGGCACCCATCGCGGCAGCAGAAACAATTCGCCCTCCTTCACCACCACGTCCTGCGGCTTGCTGCCATCCAGCGGTCGCACCCGCACGGCGATGTCGCCCTTCAGTTGGTAAAACAACTCCTCGGTCGGGTTCACATGAAAGTCGTTGCGCGTGTTCGGCCCGCCCGAGACAAACACAATCGCCTCCTTCGACTCGCTGAACAACTGCTTGTTGCTCACCGGCGGCTTCAGGTGCTTGGCATTCTGTTTGATCCACGCCTGAAGGTTGAGTTTGGGAAACGTGGAGGGAACGTTGGGGTTCATGCTGTGGCTCCGATTCGGTTAGTTCGGCAACGAATGCCGGGTCGCTGGAACCCCGCCTCACCGCCCCGGCAGTAGAGACGGCCGGCTCCGAACGATATTCACGACATGGTCATCAACGGCGTCACCCTCCCCGATGACCGAATCGCCGACTTCTGCCGGCTACACGCCGTCAAACGCCTCAGCCTCTTCGCACCGAATGTCAGCCCAAACCGGCGCCTGACGAACTGGCCCCATCGTCCTACTTCTCTCCAACCCCCGCACCCCCCATCTCTCCCGCTGCGCCGCCCTCCACCGTCAGCCGAACCGGGTGCCCAAACCAAGCGTTCACCTTCTGACCCGCCGGGTATTTGCGGTCCAGCAGCGCCGCCGCCGCCGCGGTGTTCTCTTCATGCCCCACCCACGCGCTGTCCGGCATCCCCGGCGTGCCATAGATGTCCGGAAAGTCCACCTTGCAGTTGGCGCACTTCTTCTGCGAGTCATACCGGATCGGACACCAAAAACTCTCTACATTCCGCAGCATCTCTGAGCCAAGCGACCACACCCCCGTCATCCAGTCGCAGTACAAGCACCAGATCAGATCGTGTCCAACCAGACCATCAAACTTCTGGCGTGAAACATTCACCCATTCGCGCTGGTTGTATCTCGGAAACCGCACCAGCCACACCAGCGGCGGATACACAAACCACTCCGCCACCCGAACCACCCAGAAGATCGGCACCGCCCACGCCGTCCACCACACCGCCGTGTGATTCCGAACCCGCCCCACGCTCCGGTTCAGACTGTGCACCAGCCTCGAACCGCGCAGGTGCTTGCGGTTGGTCTGCTCGTGTACCACCGTCCAAAGCAACACCGCCACCACCTGCGCCGCAACGCTCACCACCACGCCCCACCAGCCCGCGAGCACAAACCCCACAATCCACGGCGAAGCCGTGAAGTAGGTAATCACCAAATCCAGCGGCAGACCGCCGCACAGCGCCGCCGCCATCCGCCGACCAGCACCTCCCAGTTTCGGTACAAGGTGAAGCAGCGCAGCCCCGAACAACAACGCGGCGAGTGTGAACGAGAACAGATTCAGCAGGCTCAACATGCCGCGAGCCTAGCACGAACGCGAACGCTCTGCGCAGACCCATTCGCACACCGCTCGCAAACCCGCCCGCCCAACCACGCATCAACCCGTTCGCCGAGCCTTCAGCAAAGACCAACAACAACGGCCCCCGAATGGAGCATCGGGGGCCGCTGGTCGCTGTTGAGTTTCTTCGATTTCGTTCCGGCCAAGCCCAATCCGGCTCAGCCGCCGCCGCCGCCCGGCCCG
>JBGSRG010000531.1:0-2776 GCA_041737685.1 Phycisphaerales bacterium
GCACGGTGTGGGCTTCGCGCAGGCTTTGCTCGCGTTCGAGAGCGGAGCGGCGCTCGGCGAGCCAGAGCCAGCCGATCAGCCCCGCAGCGCCGAGTTGCACAAGTGCGGAGAGTGATTCGGGCGGCATGGCTGGGTCTCCTGTTGCGGGGCGCGGCCTGAAGCGAGCGATGGCACGATCAGATCGTGAATCGGCGGAAGTCCATGCGATAGGCCTGGGTGACGAGGCGGCCGCGGCGGGCCGGCTCGGTGCGCTCGAAGCGCGTGAAACTCATGTCGCTCCATTCGTGGCCCAGGCCGTCGGCGAGGGTGCCGATGCGTGGCGGGTGGTCGAGGGTGTTCATGATGACCTCGATCTGTTCGTCGAGCAGGAGGTCGCTTGCGGCAAAGAGCGTTCCTTCGACGCGGACGATGAGTTCGAGTTCGCCTGCGGGCACGCTGGAGGGATCGAAGGCGTCGATGACGGCTCGCGGCACGACGTGCTCGCCGCGAGGCCCTTCGAGGAAGCGGTGCGGTCCGGTGCCAAAGAGGTCGACGGTGTCGAAGGATGCGGCGGTGGCCATGATGAGACCTCGTGTGTGGGGCAGGTGCGTGGGCGTGCGCGCGAAGATGCGGGTTGATGCGGGTTGATGGGCAGGACAATCGGCCTCGGGTTGCTCTCTTGGCTGCGTGGCTTCTGCTATGCCATCAGCCGTGCGGAGGTGGAAGCGCTGAGCGGGTCGGTGTCGCCGAGATCACTGACGCAGAGGAAGTCGAGCACCTGGAGCGCGGGGTTTGCGTCGAGTCGATACTCGACGGCGACGAGCAGGGCGGTCGAGGAGATGCGCACGAGGCCTGCATCGGAGTGGCCGATGGCGGCGTGGAACGAGAGTTCGGCCTGATGGCTGAGGGTGAGTTCTGGCATGAGCGGCCACGAGGCGTCTTCGGCGGTGCGCTCGACGCGGATAGACGTTCGCTGGCGTGTGACGTCGGCGAAGACGCAGAAGGGGCCGGTCTGGTGGAAGGCTTCGAGACGCTCGACGGCTGTGCGCGAGACGATGATGCGCAGTGCGCCGTCGAGCATGAGCGAGCCGAAGCGGACGGAAGTTGGGCTGGAGATGAGCATGGTGACCCTCAGGCTCGAATGAGGCGTGCGGAGTTGACGGTTCTGGCGGCTTCGGGCAGTCCGTCGGCGTCGAGATCGATGAGGACGCGGACGCGCTGGGCCTCGTCGCGTGCGCGTCGGTCGTATTGGTCTGCGCGCAGGCGAGCCCTTTCAGAATCAGCCGCGGCCCAGATGAACGCAAGAGCGGCGAGTGTGCCAGCGAGGGTGAGCGCTTCGGGGTTGGTGATGGCGGCTTCATTGGGACCGTTCATGGCCTGGGCTGTTGCGTCGTCGAGGCCGAGGCTTTGGAGCAGGCGGTTGTGAGCGAGGCGGATCTGAGGGCCGAAAGAGGCGACCGAAGCGGGCTTGGAGGCTTGGTTGCCGGGCGTGATGGGGCTTGCGGAGGAGGAGAGCCGCAGGAGCGAGACGGTGACGCCGGAGCCGGAAGGAGCGAGCACTTCGAGCGGCACGCCGTCGACGATCGCGACGTGGCCGGTGGTGACGCCGAGAGAGGGCAGGTTGATGCCGCTGATGGTGAGCACGCCAGCGGTGATGGAACCTGTGCCGCGAGCGAGAGTGCTCGCGGCGAAACCGACGTCGCGGAACAGGAGCGGCTCGACGACAAGCAGATCACGATCGGTGGCTGGCATGGGTTGCTCCGGTGTGGGTTGCGGGTGAGTGGCGGTTGAGCGGCGGATGCGTGCGGCGGGGTCCGTGAGGCGAGATTGACGGTCTGTTCTGAAGCGGCGCGAGAGGGTGCCCCCCCGCGCGCCGTGTACACGCGATCCGCGTCAGGTGGTGGTGAGACCACGGATCAGGCCGTGCGCGTTCTCGTTCTTGATCTCGAGCGTGTACTCGCCGACGACCATGCCGACGTCGCTGTCGCCGCTGGAGGCGAGGGGCTTGAACTGGAAACTGCGGCCTGCCAGGGGCAGCACGCTGAGGCGTGAACTGTCGAGCAGCAGGAGGCTGTCGGCGGGGACCCATCGCGAGAGGACGACGCGGCAGACACCGAAGTCGCTCTCGTAGATGCTGACGCCGTTGCGGATGCGCTGGTCGTCGGGGGCGTAGAAGCGGACACCCTGCAGGAACTCGTTGATGCGTCGCTTCTGCACGCCGGGCACAACGATGGTGTCGATCTTGCCAGAAGACTGCTCCCAGATCAGCCGCATGGCGGCGCTGAGGACGGGCTCAGAGAGCTGGTTGGTGCCGCCGAAGCCCAGGGGGATTCCGCCCTGGCCGGGCTGGAAGAGATTGGTAGTGAGTGCGGGGATGATGCCGTTCATGGAACGGCGGACGCTGGAGGAGCCTTGCGGATTGGCGGCGGGTGCTACGCCGTTGATGACGCAGTTTTCGAGGTCTCGCATGAGTTCGCGCAGTCGCTCCTGCTTCTGGTAGTCGAGTTCGTCGTCGATGCCGTGGGTGCGGGCAGCGCGCATGGAGCCCGAGACCTCGACGGAGGAAGTGAAGATCTGTGTGAAGTTGCGTTTGCGGACGCGGTCGCCGAAGCGTGTGGCGGGTCGGTCGTCGCCCTCGATGGCGGCGTTGCCGAGGATGAGGAGTTTCTGCAGGTTGCTGAGGCTGCTTGCGGTCGTTGAGCCGTAGCGTCGGACGACGGCGAGCACGTTTCCGGCGATGGCGGTGACGAGCATGATCTCGCGTGCGCCGTCTGGCCGGACCTGATCACCCACACGG
>JBGSRG010000057.1:0-3137 GCA_041737685.1 Phycisphaerales bacterium
TTGAGGGCAAAGAGGTGGCCGTCGACGACATCCTCCCGGCCGAGGCGGCCTACGCCGTGATCGAAGACTGCCTGCAACGCTACTCGAGCATGCGACGCAAGGGCCAGATCAAGGGCCTGAGGCACTGACGAAGCACTCGAAAGCGAAGGCTGCGAAGAACGGAGAGAGAAGCGGTACACAGAGTTCACAGAGCGAAGACACAGAGAGCACGGAGGGGGCGGGGGGCAGGAGTGGGGGGGCGGGCTTCAACGCGAAGAGGTTGAACGCGAAGAGATTGAACGCGAAGACGCGAAGATCACGAAGGTATGAAAGAGCCCGGCACGAAGGAAGGGGTCTTTGTCTTGGCCGATCGGAGCAAGGCGGTACACAGAGTTCACAGAGCAGGCACAGAGGGCACGGAGGGAAACGTGTGTCCGGCCTTGCTGTATGATGCTGCCCGTGGCGAAACGAACCCCAAAGTCTGGTGAGCCCAAGCAGGAGGGCGGCAAGCCCCGCAAGCCCGCTGCGCCAAAGAAGCCCGCTGCGCCAAAGAAGCCCGCTTCGCCAAAGAAGATGGCCGCGTCGAAGCAACCGGCTGCCGACGTGCCCCCCGCTCCTCCCCCCCGTCCAGGCCGCCCCTCTTCGCTCGTCGATACCCGCGTGATCTACTGCGGTGACAACCTCGACCAGTTGAAGAACCTGCCCGACGGTTGCGTGGATCTGATCTACATCGACCCGCCCTTCAACTCCAACCGCAACTACGAGGTCTTCTGGGGTGAGAGCAAGGAGAAGCGGTCATTCGACGACCGGCACGCCAGCACGCAGGCGTACATCGATTACATGCGGCCACGCTGCCAGCAACTTGCCCGCGTGCTGAAGAAGACCGGGAGTTTTTACTACCACTGCGACTGGCACGCGAGCCACTACGTCAAGGTGATGCTCGACCAGTTGTTCGGCGAGAACAACTTCGTCAACGAAATCGTGTGGAAGCGGCAGACCTCGCACAATGACGCGAAGCAGGGGAGCAAACACTTCGGCCGAGTACATGACACGCTGTTCCTGTATTCGGGCGGGAGCGATGAGTACGTTTGGAACACCCAATACAGGCCGCTGGACCAAAGCTACATCGAATCGCATTACACCCAGACCGACAAGACCGGGAGGCGGTTCCGCTGGGACAACCTCACGGGGCCGGGCGGCGCGTCAAAGGGCAATCCGTTCTACGAAGTCCTAGGGGTCAAGAAACACTGGCGGTATTCGAAGGAGCGGATGGACCAACTCATCGCAGATGGGCTCGTCGCGATTCCGCCCACTGGCGCTGTTCCTGCGCTCCGCAGGTTTTTGGACGACTCGAAAGGTCAGGCAGTCGGTAGCGTGTGGGACGACATCGATCCTGTCAACTCGCAGGCGAAGGAAGCACTCGGCTATCCGACGCAGAAGCCCGCCACGCTTCTTGAGCGCATCATCAAGACGAGTAGCAACCCCAACGACATCGTTCTCGACGCCTTCTGCGGCTGCGGCACTGCGCTCGTCGCAGCGCAGAACCTCGGCCGTCAGTGGATCGGCATCGACATCTCGCCCACCGCCTGCCGCGTGATGGCCAAGCGATTGCGCGACGTGTGCAAGATGCGTGAGAGCGAACCGCTCTGGCTCGCCCGCAAGCCCGAAGCGTTCGTTGTCCGCGACTTGCCGTGGACCATCGAGAAGCTCAAGGCCATCCCGCCCTTCGAGTTCGAGAACTGGGCGGTCATCGGCCTCGGCGGCATCCCCAACAAGGTGCAAGTCGGCGACATGGGCATCGACGGCCGCATCTTCCCCGTCGGCACCAAGCCCAGCGACGCCAACAGCATGTTCGCGGGCGACTGGTTCCCGATCCAGGTCAAGCAGACCGAGCGCGTGGGCCGACCGGACATCGATCAGTTCGAGGCCGTCATGGAACGCGAGGACCGCCAACGCGGCTTCTTCGTCGCGTTCTCGTTCTCCGCTGACGCGGTGAACGAGTGCGCGGCCTACCACAAGCGATCCGGGCGACTCATCAAGCTTCTCACCGTTCAGGAAGTTCTGGACGGCGACCACGTGCAGAAGATGTGATCTGAAATTGAAAGGAGGCCCCGATGCAGAAGTCTCACCCAAACGCGGAGTCGCACCGAGATGCAGCCTTTGGCAAGTCAGAGTGCAAGCACTTCTGGTGCCTGCACTGTGAGCGTGCGTACGAGAACGGAGAGTGGAGGGAGAAGGGGGACTTTCAGATGTGCCCCTACGACAACTGCGACGGGGACGCCGTGCTAGATGCGTGGGAGTGGTCGAAGGTTCGCGAAGCGCATCCGGACTACCCGGAAGTTCCGGAAAGAGGCAAGCACTACCCGCTGTACAAGTAGCCCTCGGTGTCGGCTCGGGCGACTGCGCTCACGCTCAGCCAAGCCCGACGTTTGCGATCGAGGATTCCGTGAGCCTTGTCCGGATGCGGTTGAGGAACGCCACCTCGCCCATGCCTTCCCCTCGCTTTCAGACCCTTCGTTTGTGCCGTTCGTGAGCCTTTGGGGCGACCTTCGCGTTCTTCGCGTCTTCGCGTTCAAATGTTTTTGCTCTTTCACGCGCCAGCGCAGGCCCGCAAACCTGAAGCGCAGACCCGCACAATGACAGCGCGGACATGAAGCGACAAAGCGCGGGCGTGCGAAACCGAAGCGCGGGCGTGCAAACGTTGTGCGCGGGCATGAAGCGCCAGAGCACGGGCGTGCGCTGGCGCAGCGCGGCCCTGCACTCTCACAAGTTCGGTCCGTTTGTTCCCAGTAATCGGGGGGAGTGTGACCATCATCGAGCCGAAACTGCGCGGAACAGCCCAAAAAAACACGTACGCAGCGCGAACAACAGCGCGAAAGAGCACGGATGCGCGGGCGCAGTTGGATCGTGCGGGTTGAAGCGACGATGACGGATCAGAACGCGTCCCCGATCCCTCGATCCCTCGATCCCTCGATCCCTTTCGTGAGACCAGCCATGACCACCTATCCCACCCGCCCGCGAAGCTCGTTCCTCTCCTGGTGTGCGTCGCACGCTTCCATCTTCGTGGCGCAAGCATCCGCGATCGGACTCACGCCCGCGCAGGCCGACGCGTTCGCCGATGCGCTCGAAGAAGCGCGCGCTGCCGACACCGAGCGTGC
>JBGSRG010000080.1:0-2348 GCA_041737685.1 Phycisphaerales bacterium
GTGGTCCGCTGGCAGAACCAACGGGACGCCCACCGAAACCGGTGGCGGACTGCGAGAAACATCGGATGTGCCAAGTCGCAGTTTGCGTGTTCGTGGTCATCGACATGTCCAAGGTGGCCGACCACCCGGCACCTTCGTCGCACCGGGCACAGATTCACACGGTTACGGGCCCAAACAGCTGAATCCATCACGGGTTATCACGCTCTGTTACCCCGCCCGTTCGTTCGCCGGCCATTCCTTGAACCGGCTTGCCCGCAGCCCCGGCGTTGAAGACCTTCACGAGCGATCAATCCGACTTATCATGGACCGACGCATCTCACGCTCCTTCCCGAATTCCCCATAAACAAGGCCGTATCACATGTCCACTATCACCAACGTCGCGGTCATCGGAGCAGGACAGATGGGCGGCGGAATCGCCCAGATCGCCGCCGTCGCCGGGCTTCGAGTCACCGTCTGCGATGCCATGCCTGCAGCGCTCGCCCGTTGCAGGGATGGACACGCCAAACGACTCGCACGCGACGTCGAGAAGGGCAAGATCCAGAAGGCCGACGCCGACGCGGCCTTGGGCCGGCTCACTTACTCAAGCGATGTCGGCATCGTGAAGGACGCGGACATTGTCATCGAAGCGATCGTCGAGGACGCCGACGCCAAGAAGGGCATGTTCTCAACCGTTGCGCCGCTGGTAGGGCCAAAGTGCATTCTCGCGACCAACACCAGTTCCATCTCGATCACTGAGATCGCCTCGGTCACGGGCCCCGCCGCCGACCGCGTCATCGGCATGCACTTCTTCTATCCGGTTCCGGTCATGAAGCTGGTCGAAGTGATCAACGGTTTGCAGACACGGCCCGACGTGACACAAGCGGTGATCGCGCTGGCCGAGACGATGGGCAAGGTGGCCATCCCGGCGAACGACCGCGCGGGGTTCGTTTCCAACCGCGTGCTCATGCCCATGATCAACGAGGCCTTCTATGCGTGGATGGAGGGTGTCGCCGAGCCGAAGCACATCGACGACATCATGAAACTGGGCTGCAACTTCCCGATGGGGCCGCTGCAACTGGCCGACTTCATCGGGCTGGATACGTGCGCCCACATCATGGAGGTGCTGGCGGATGGCTTGAACAGCGACCGGTATCGACCGTGCCCGCTGCTCAAGCAACTGGTCACGGCGGGCAGAATGGGCCAGAAGTCTGGGCACGGCGTGTACGAGTATCCGGCCACGGGCAAGTAAGCCCTTTGGGGCGAAGTTGCGGGGCGACTGGATCCGGGGTGTGGCTGCGCGGCTACGGCGGGCTGCTGATGAGCGAGCCGTTGGTGTGCGGAGTGGGCGCGGAGGGGTTGAAGTGCTGAGAGGCTCTGCGCGGTGGGGATGGGCCGTGATGTGATTGGACGGGCGGGGCGCACTCCCACTCTGTAGCAAGCTTTGTTCCGCCCCCTGTCCCACGCTCTATGGAAAGCGTTGAGGCCAAGTGGGATTCTGCGCGTCGGTGTGCAGCCGAAGCTTCAGAAGGCAAAGCAAGCGAATTGGGCGCGTCTTGGAGATGGCGCGAAGGGGATGGGCCGTGATGAATCTGGACAGGCGGGACGCCTGTCCCACTGCATGTCCCACGCTCTGTTTCACTGCATGTTCCATGCTCTGTCCCACCTTCTGTTCCACTGCTTGTTCCACTCCGTGTCCCACTCTCTGCGTTCAGCAGCGTTGGAGGGAGGAGGATATTGATCGAGTTGAATGTGCCGGCGAGGAAGATTGGCGCATCGTCGTTGGAGGCGAATGTGAGCGTGGAGTGGGTTGCATCGATCGCATCGAAATCGCGGGGCGCGGCTTCGATGGCACGGGCGACTTCGATGTCGCGGGGGGCACGGGTGGCACGGGTGAGATGGGCGGGGCGGGCTTGCGCGGGCGTGTTGGTGAAGCGCGAGAGTCGGTAGAGGAGGAAGACGGATTTGCGGACGGTTTCGCGTTCGCGGAGTTGGAGGATGGGGGTTGTGGGGTCGTGAGGGTCGTCGTGGCGGTGTGCCGCGGCGTGGTTGAACTCTTCGACGATGCGCATGAGGACCGGGATGGTTCGCGGCATGTAGAGCGCCGCGACGGTGCGGGTGCGCTCAGCGCCGGCGGAGCGCAGATCGGCGAGGCGTTGGGCGATGGTGGGGTTGCTGAGCCAGAGGCAGAGCGCGGGGACGGTGGTCTGGAAGCGCTCAGCGATTTCGTGGAACGAGGACATGGGATCGCTGAACAGGTGCAAGACCTGGTCGGTGTCGGCGGGTGAGGGGTTGAAGAAGGGGGGAGGCATGGGTGGAAGGACAGGGACGGGAAGAGACAAGTGTGCGGTAAATGTACGGATAAATTTGGG
>JBGSRG010000092.1:0-6186 GCA_041737685.1 Phycisphaerales bacterium
TCGCGCGCGCAAATGAAGGCGATCCCGCGCTTCCCGAGCTCCCTCGCCACATACCCGAACGTCGACCTCGGCGTGTCGTCCCCCACGCCGTGCGAATCCCCCCTCGGCGCGATGTGCATTCCCACGCGCCCCGGCCCCCACACCCCCACGCACGCGTCCGTCACCTCCAGCATCAACCTCGCCCGGTTCTCCACCGGCCCGCCATATTCATCCGTTCGCCGGTTCGACGAAGTCTGCAAAAACTGATCCAGCAGATACCCGTTGGCACCATGAATCTCAACGCCGTCAAACCTCGCCCGCTCCGCGTTCTCCGCAGCGCGCTGATACGACGCCACCACCCCGGGAATCTCTTCCCGATCCAGCGCCCGCGGCGTGACAAACGCCTTCTTCGGCCGGATGTGGCTCACGTGCCCCTCCGCCGCAACGGCGCTCGGCGCCACCGGCAGCTCCCCATCCAAGTACACCGGGTCCGAGATGCGCCCCACGTGCCACAACTGCAGCAGGATCAAGCCGCCCCGCTCGTGCACCGCCCCCGTCACCAGCCGCCACCCCGCCACCTGCTCCTCGCTCCACACCCCGGGCGTGCTCGGATACCCAACCGCCATCGGATCGATCGATGTCGCCTCCGACAAGATCATCCCCGCGCTCGCACGCTGCGCGTAATACTCCGCCATCATCTCGTTGGGCACCCGCGCTCCGGCTGGCTCATCCGCCCGGCACCGCGTCAGCGGTGCCATCACCACGCGGTTCGCCAGACGCAAGTCCCCGAGCGTGATCGGAGCCAAGAGAGAGTCGGTTGAAACGTTGGTCATGGACGATACTTCGATCAAAGGGGGAGGGGGTGGATTCAAGCGGACAAACAAGAAACCCCAGGGCTCCAATGCCCTGGGGTCTGTCGCTTCAAAGACTGGATGGATGACTCCATCCCTCGATCGAGTTCGTTTCAAACCAGCCGTTCACCGCCCGCGCGCCTTCGCCCCCGCCATCACCTTCCCCGCCTTCCCTCTCGGCCGCGTCGCATACTGCGGCGCGCCCGGCGTCGGCTCAAACAGATCCGCAAACTTAAACCCGCCGCGGGCCTTGCGAGCCTTCCAAGCCTTGCGGTGATACGCATCGCTCGCCAGAATCGGGAACAAACTGGCGATCTCGCCGAACACCATCTGCTCGTGAACCACGTCCACCTTGCCCCACGAGCACGCCTCGCGCAGCGTGGATCCCGAGAGCGCCCCATCGCGGCTGTCGGCGACGGTCATCTGCACCGCATACTTGTGCATGCCCACCTCGCCGCGGGCCTTGCCGCCCTTGCGCTCGTTCAGCAGCTCCGCCGCCACCACGATGTCCTGCGCAAAGTTCTTCGGCACGCCGCCGCCGAGCATCAGCAGGCCCGTGTCCTTGCACGCCAGTTTCACGTCGGTCAGTTCACGAAAGTCTTTGCCCGAATCAAACGCCACGCACGCCTCGCCGAGCTCCAACTTCTCAGTCTGGTGCAGCACGATGCCAAACCCCGCCGAGCAATCGCTGAAAGCCGGGCAGAAGATCGGCACGCGCTTCTGGAAGCACGTCTTCACCAGCGACTCGTTCTTCGCGTGGTTTTTCACCAGGTACGCGCCCATCGCCTCGATAAACTCGCGGCTGGAATACGCCCCCGGCGCAAACGCGTTGAAAATCTTGTACGTCACGTCGTCGCAGGCACGCAGATCGTCCTCGTCGATGTACGTGTCATAGATCCGGTCGATCATCAGGTTCCGCAGCGTCACATCGTCCACCGGCGGGGCCTCGGGGCTGCCGGGCGCGATCGCGTGCTTGAAACCCAACCCCTCAAAGAAGTCCTGATCGACGATGTTGGCCCCGGTCGAAACAATGGCGTCCACCATGTTGTTCTCAACCAGCGTGATCAGCGCCCGCTTCAGCCCCGCCGAGACCATCGACCCGGCGAGCGTCAGAATCACGCCGCACTGCGTGTCCTTGAGCATCATCGAGTAGATATCCGCGGCCTGCGCAAGCGTGCGTGCGCTAAACGCCATGTCGCGGTACGCATCGATCACCGGCCGTGCATCAAACGCTGTCACGTCCACGTGCTTCACACGCCGAGAGAGCAGTTCCTTCTTTGTCCAGCCCTGCTTGGCCTGCCCCGGCTTGGCCTCCCCCAACTTGGCCGTGCCGTTCGAGCCTTTGCCGTTCCCGTGCTTGCCGTTCGCGTGCTTGCCGTGCCCGTTCTTGCCGTTTGCCATACGTCGAACCTCCCGCATCGCGCCCGATGCCCGAGGGCCACTCCCCAAAGGCCACTCCGCCCGATGCGCTCATGCTGCTGCGGCCAAGCCCCCCTCGGCCAGTTCCTTTGAATGTGAAGCCACGGCGGGGGTGACGTCGCGGCGTGGAATGATACGCAAATCAGCGAGCAAGAGAAGCGCATGTGGAGCCGCACGCCGCGGGCTCAGGCTGCGTTTTCGGAAAAACTCATTCCGACCCCGCAACTCCAAACCCCTCCGGCATCCACCCCAGCAACTCCGCGATCAACGCTCCCCCTTCACCATCGACCCCACCCACACCGGCACGTACGGAATCGTGCACCCCTTCGACATCGGCCAGTCCTTTTACAGCCCGATCTTCTCGCCGATCGCCACCGCCCGCTCGCGATGCTCCGCGTGCTTGATCCCGATCGCCGCCAGCGTGTTGTTCATCGTCCACTTCGTCTCCGGCGGAGCCTTGGGCATCTCCTTCTCGATCCGGTCCAGCAACCCCGCCACGTCCAGATGCTCAGCATCCTTCCCGCCCTTGTTGATCATCGACGCCGTCCAGTGCCACCCGGCACGCGCGGCCCAACTGTCCTTGTCCTTCATCCACTTCTCGCGCAGCGCTTCCCGCTCCTCCGCTGGCCGCTCCTTCACAACGTACGAGTGCAGCCACTCCGCTACCCACGAGTACCGCGCTTCTCGCACCAGCCGGTCCACGTCCTTCGCCGACAGCTCCTTCGGCTTCATCAGCAGAATCGCCAGGAGCTGCGCATCCAGATTGCCGGTCTTCCACAGCTCCATCGCCAGCGCATGATCGGCCTTGATCTTCTTCGCCAGCGCACGGATGTCGCCGGTCTTCACGCCGAACTGCTTGCCCGCCGGCACACCCGGAATGCCGTCTGGACCCGTCTTGGCGTTGTGCGTGCGGCGGCCCTCATCGCCGAGCAATTCCAACTTTGCGAGAATGTCTTTGACAGTCATGGAGTCAATCGTACAGCGATCGCCCCCGCCCAACCGCGCCTTCTCCCGTGCCCTCGACCGCGGCTTCGTCAGTGCCACCGACCGCGGCTTCGCGGTCGGTGTGTCTTGCCTTCCTAACTTCGTGACTTCCCACCCCCCTCACTCCCAAGTCGACTCACGCCGCGCGAGTATCGCGGTGATCAAGTATCTGACGGATCGTGACCGTGCCACGAACAACGGCGTTGCAAGCGCGCAGAACGTGCAGCTCGCGAAGCATCAAGTCGTCGGGGTAGTCGGCCTCGAAGATCTGGATCAGCGCCCGAAGGTCGGCGTCGGTCAGACGCGCGGCGACCGCCGTGCTGCGATAGTCAAAGTATGCTGGCGCGGTCGGTGTGGGGATGGATGGGCGTGGATCAGCCATCGAAAGTTTCTCACAGTTCGGGCGGAGGAAGTATATCGATCTTTGGTAGGCCAAGACCTTTGTTCAGCGCATCGACCGCTGCACGTCTGCGCTGATTCACAAGGTGCTTGAAGTTCCACGAGAGCAGAACGTCCTGCCGAGCAAGGACGGCGATGGCGACGTGCAGCGCGTCGTCGGGAACGGTGGGCGGGAAGATCGCGGCCCGAAGATAGCTTTCAGCGAGGCGTTCGGCTTCGGGAGTGACGGGTAGAACAGCGAGGCCATCGATCAGACGGAGCATCTGCTGTCGACGGGCGCCGTCCGGCGTGTTCTGCAACTCCTTGACGGTGACTTCCGAGATTGAAGTCTCAAACTCATCGAGACGTGCCCAGAACTCCTGCGTCATGATCCGGCGGTCGGGGGAACGTGGATCGTCATGAAGGCTGATGACCGAAGTGTCAAGATAGATGCGGAGTTTCATGGTCGACTCTCAGCCCAACCGCCCGACGACGGCAAGCTGCGCCGATGCACTTGGCCATCGTCATCCCCGTGTCACCATCGGTCTTCGAGGGCCGCCCTACGCAATCGACCCGGTGACGCAATCGGGATGGTATCCGAAGTCCGAACTCGCGCCCGGCGCCACGGGCCGGTCACCAAACAGGTGCCCCTGACTCCCTGACTCCGTGCCTCCGTGCCTTCGTGCTTCTCCTCTCAATCCCAAATCGACTCAAACTGCCTGGCATCCGGCCCCGCCGACTTGAAGATGCTCATGAACACATTCGTCCCCACCGAGTCATCCGTCTCATCCACAAACAAGTTGTCTGACGTCGGCGCGGGCTTGGCCTGCCCGGCAACGCTCCGCTGGTAGGTCACGGTCTCTGGGTTGGGCTTGGTCTCAAAACTCACGTGCCCGTCGTTGTAGCCGATGTTGCCTTCCCACGTGCTTCGCCCACCGTGAATCGCAAGCGTGTTCGATCCGGTTCCAAACTTGTCATCGGTCAGCACCCATCGGCCGCTCGTCGGGTACGTCGTTCCTTGAAACCTCGGCCCCCGGTTGCCAAACACCGCCTCCGTCGAACTGAAAGTGTCCTTCCACTGCTCGAGCCTCAGACCCGCAGGAAGGAGATGGGCGTACGACAAGTTGCCCTTGCGATTCGGGTCCGTGAAGTCCGCGTTGAAGGCCGGATCCCACAATGCGTCCGCCGGCCGCACCGCCGCGGCGGGGTTGGAGAGTTGGTGATCGGTGTCGATTTCGATGTTCGGGTTGGACTCGTCAGTTGACAGCAGGATCTCTGGCGAAATGTGCCCGTTGTAAATCAGGAGCGAGAGGATGTTGGCCGACGTGTTCTTCGCCTCGCCTACCTCCGAGACCGTCGCGTCCTTGGTGTCGAGCTTTGACGGCAGTGGATAACCGTCTCGGTTGTATCCTGCCGACGTGACCATCGCCTGTACAACCGATCGAATCTGACTCGAGTCCTTCAAGCGTCGGCCGGTAGGGCCTGCGCTCTTGCCGAGCGAAGGGAGCCACAGAAAGAAGACTGCCGCGATCACTATCGCCACAACGAGGATGACGACCGAGAGCTCGATGAGCGTGAAGGCGCGTCGATGCGCGTTGTTTGAGATTTGCATTCGTACGTCGTGCCTCATCGTCGGTGGTCTCCGTCCGAGTTGCACCCTTGCATGGGCACTTCCCGACTTCCGCCAATCTAGTCCCATATCGCCTCAAACTGCCGGGCATCCGGCCCCGCCGACTTGAAGATGCTCATGAACACATTCGTCCCCACCGAGTCATCCGTCTCATCCACAAACAAGTTGTCTGACGTCGGCGCGGGCTTGGCCTGCCCGGCAACGCTCCGCTGGTAGGTCACAGTCTCTGGGTTGGGCTTGGTCTCAAAGTTCACATGCCCATCGTTGTACCCGATGTTCCCCTCCCAAGTCGATCGCCCGCCGTGGATGGCCAGCGTGTTCGATCCGGTTCCAAACTTGTCGTTGGTCAGCACCCATCGGCCGCTCGTCGGGTGTGTTGTCCCTTCATACCTCGGCCCCCGATTCCCAAACACCGCCTCCGTCGCACTGAAAGTGTCCTTCCACTGCTCCAGCCGCGCCCCGGCGGGCAACAGGTGCGCATACGACAGATTCCCCTTCCGATTCGGGTCCGTGAAGTCCGCGTTAAAAGCCGGATCCCACATGGCGTCCGCCGGCCGCACCGCCGCGGCGGGGTTGCTGAGTTGATAGTCCGAATCGACCTCGATGCGACCGGTGTTGGTCTCGTTCGGTGAAACGAGGATCTCGGGGGAGATGTGGCCGTTGAACACGAGAATCGAGAGGATGTTGGCCGAAGTGTTCTTGGCGTCGCCCTCCTCGGCAACGGTGGCGTTGTCGGGGTCGAGCAGTGAGGGGAGGGGGTAGGTGCTGTCGTTATTGTTGGCCCAAGTGATCATGGCTTGGACGACGAAACGGACTTGGACGGCGCATTTCGGTGTCCGGGTTGTCACTCGTCCACGAGGCCGGCCATACCACGCAACAACAACCAGCACCACCGCCAAAAGCAACACCACCGCCGTCAACTCGATCAACGTGAATGCGCAACGA
>JBGSRG010000137.1:0-5592 GCA_041737685.1 Phycisphaerales bacterium
CGTTACGCCTTGAAGGAATGACTGCTGATGGACGCAAATCCGCACGCACCTCCAGTCGAAACTGGAACAAAGGAAGACGATTCACTCGTTGTGGTAAAACCAAGGGCGTCCACCACGATGCTGAGCCCACGTGGGCGGCGCCCGACTTGGTGAGCGCTCGCCCGCGTCGCGTGCGAGCCAGAAAGCCGATCTGCAGCAAGAACGGCTCAACAACGTCCTCGAGTGTGCCCGCGTCCTGATTCAGCGTCGCGGCCACGGCCTCAAGTCCCACCGGGCCGCCGGCGTACACGCGAGCGATGGTGCGCAGGTATTCGCGGTCCAGTTCATCAAGCCCCAGCGGATCGACCCCTTCGAGTTCGAGCGCTTCCTTCACGGTCGCAGCGGTGAGCCGCCCGTCGCTTCGCACCTGCGCAAAGTCGCGTGCTCGTCGCAGCAGCCGGTTGGCGATTCTGGGTGTGCCACGGCTGCGGCAGGCAATGGCCAGCAGCCCGCCGTCGGAGACGTCCTTGGCAAGATCATCGGCCTCGACGCTCAACAGCACGCACGAGCGGCGCACGATCGTCAGCAACTCGGCGGTGCTGTAGTACCGCAGATTGTGCGAGATGCCGAAGCGGCTGCGCAGAGGGGCAGTGACTTGGCCCGCGCGAGTGGTCGCCCCGATGAGGGCAAACGGTTGGAGCGGAATCTGCACGGTTCGGGCGTTGAGGCCGCTCTCGACCTTCACGTCGATGCGGAAGTCCTCGAGCGCGGGGTAGATGAACTCCTCAACCGCGATCGGCAGACGGTGAATCTCATCGATGAACAGCACGTCGCGATGGCCCAGACGCGAAAGCACGTCAACCAGATCGGTGGGCTTGGTGAGCGCTGGACCACTGGTTACGTGGACCCGGGTGCCCATCTCCTGTGCGATGACATGCGCCAGCGTGGTCTTGCCTAGGCCGGGCGGTCCGTGCAGCAGCACATGCTCCATTGGCTCGTCGCGGGCGCGGACGGCTTCGAGCGTGATCGTCAGCCGCTCGATCAGGTCGCGCTGCCCGATGTACTCGTCCATGCTGCGTGGGCGCAGCGACCAGTTGCGCTCTTCAACCATCGGCTCTGCTGCGGGCGATACCAAACGTTCCAACGCCATGGCCAGAGTGTACCGCTCACTCGCAGGCTCTGGTCCGCCCTTCTGTGCGGGTCCAGGCTCCCGGCCCGCGGGCGTTGACGCCGCGCAGCCAGTACGACCGCGCTTGCGTGTCGTTCAGATCGCGAGAGTCGAGAAAGTCTTCTTGATCACCCGGCAACTCGGCGATGGGACCGCTCGCGGTGTCGGGCGTGTCTTGGTCAGAGCCGTTACCAGGCTGGCCGGTGTCTGCGCGCCTGCCCGCAAAGATCTGCACGCGATCAACCCCGTCAAAGACGCTCCACGTCAGCCGCACGCCGCCACACACGTCTTGAGAGGCCTGAATCTTGTCGAGGGCGGGCAGCGCACCATGAAAGCCCGGCTCGGCCTCTTGCGAGTGGCCAGAGTTCTCAGACTCGCCGCGACGAGCATCGACCCAGTACCAGTACCGTCGTCCAGGCTCTGCGGTGCGGTCCTCAAAGGGTGTCTCCTTCACGCCGTTGCCCACCAATTCCGCATTGTCCCAGTTGTCGTCGCCGGAGCGGAAGATGTTGTACCGATCGGCCGATCGGACCGTCCGCCACGAGACCAGCACGTAATCATGAAACGCGCCGTCGCTGGCAGAGACACGCTCAGGCTGGACAAAGCGATTGGCGCTGCTGCTCTCAAAGCGGGGGAGCATCGTCGGCGCACAGGCTAGGTTGTACGCCGTGATGGCGCTGCAAACAGATGACTGGCTCAGGTAACGCTCCACGGCGAGATTCAGCCGATCATTCTGCGTGTGCCAGCCATACCCATACTCGGCTCGACCAACCTCACGCCAGAAGAACCCCGGCACGCCCACCGCGATGAATGAGGCATGATCTGAGCCGCCGGTCTGCTCAAACTTGTCGTCGACTTTCAGGTCCACGCGGAGTGGCTCGCCCGTCACGTCGTCAACAAAGAGCCCGTTCACGGGCGCTGTCGCCGCCGCGAGCATCGGCAGCATGTCTGGCACGCAGTTCAAGCCGCCCTGCGAGTTGGTCCCGCCGTCATCGACGAAGACCGCCGAAATTCGGTCCAGTTCAGCGGCGGTCAACGATTCGACATAGCCGCGAGAGCCAAGCAAGCCCTGTTCCTCGCCGGTCCAGAGCACGAACCGAATCGTGCGGTCGGGCCGGGCGCCCGCGGCCATCAGAAGCCGCGCCGTTTCCAGCGTCACCGATGATCCAGTTCCGTTGTCGGTGGTGCCCTGCGAGCCGGGGCCGTCCCAACTGTCGAGATGCCCTGAAATGATGACTACCTCGTCGGGCCGCGTGGTTCCTCGAATCTCGGCGATGGTGTTGTAAACGGGCACGGGCCCAGCGATGAGCGTGTGCTGAGCGTCGATCTCGACCTCGATTGGCTCGCCGTCGGTCAATCGCGAGTTGAGGTAGTCGTAATCGCTCAGACGGACCATGACCTCCACATCGGGAGGAATCTGATTGAAATCAAGTTCGCGCCAGCCGGGGCACGAGGTCGTCCAGACTCGTTCATCACGCGAGGATGTGATGAAGCCAAGCACGTTGTGACCCAGTACCAAACGCTCAACGGGCGCATCGTCGTTGATCGCCTCGCCCGCCGCGATCGCCTTGCGGGCGTCGCGTCGCTGCCGATAGCGCTCTCCGGCCAGTTGCCCCACGCCGCGGATGCCCGTTCGGCCTGTGGGCGAAGGCGGTGCGATCAGCACCCAAGCGCCATCCAGACGGTCCTTCATGGCCTCATAGGCCTCGCGATTGTCGGGCATTCGCACGATCGGGCCGCGCTTTGGGCCGTCGGTGCCGCTGGTCCAGGCCAGCGTGCTCAATTGCAGTTCTCGCACGGACTTCATCTCGGTGGAGCGCTCGCCGTCCTCGCCGCGTTTGCGCTCGGGTGCAAGCACTTTGCCAGCGGTCGGCCCACGATCGAAGCGAACGGGGATGGTGCCCCACTGATGCTGATGCACATTGCTCAATCCCCACGAACGGAACTGGTCGGCGGCCCAGCGATTTGCCGCTTCAGCCCGCGATGATCCGGTGAGCCGTGGACCGATATGTTCGCTGAGGTACGTCAGGTGGTCCATCACCTGGTTTCGCTCACGTCCCTCTGCGATGATGCGCTCGATGGTGGCGGTTTCGCCCATGGGGATCGACTCGGCTTCGAGTGGTAGCCCGCCAACCACCGCAGTTCGGCTGAGTTGTTGGCTGGGTGTGCTGGTGGTGGTCTCACACCCTGGGGCGGCGATCAGCCCCAAGAATGTAAGAGCGAGCGACGCGGCCACCGTGTGCGTGAACCACCCAAGCGGGCGTGCAAGGGCACCTGTAGGGCCGCTTGCGAGCGGAGTAGAGCGTGATCGAGCGGTCATATTGTGCAACAGGGCCATGCATGCCTCCAGAGTGAATGGGGCAGTCTACGGCGGCAGTCGCGCGGTGTCGGGCTGAATGGTCAGCGCAACTCGGCAAGCGAGAGGTGTTTGGAGTGCGCCGTCAGCGTGTGCGGTGAGCGCATGGATGCAGTTCGCAAGTCAGGGGGGTGGTGGGTAGGGGGCGGGGGGCGACTACCGCTTGATCTGGCTCGTCGGCAAGCCCTTCTGCTGCCAGAGCCGCAACAACGGATCAAGTTCGGTCGGCTCCCAGATCATGCCGTCCGCCGTCGTAACACGAAGCGTCTGGCCCGAGTGGTCGTAGACCGCTGACTGTGGCGAAGCGTCCTCAGAGAGTTTGGTCTCGACCGTCCAGACCGTGTTCGTTCCGCGGCCGGCCTTGGAGACGCTGTCGCGACGCATAGAAACGCCTTCCAACTGCGGCAAATAGCCGTAAAATGCGAAGTCCGACTCGACACCTTTGGCGCTGAAGATTCGCGGCAGCAGCAGCATGTCGATTTGGCTGATGTAGCCGTCAGAGCGGAAGTAGGGTTGAAGTGTTCGCGGCGGTTGACCGGGCTGCTCGACCACGACGCTCAGATCTTGCCCCGTACGCGCGCCGAGTTCGCTGGCGCTGATGATCTCGCGGCCCGTAGCGCGGTCACGCACCACCATGCGGATTGACCACGCTTCCTCGGAACGGTCAGGAAGCATGAAGTACACGGCCTCAGAGTCGGCGGGGCCTTGCGGCGTCATCACACGGCCGCGAACCGAGGCAAGGTAACCCTGCTGCCGGTCGGCCTGCGTCCAGGCACCCTTGCGCTTGGCTGATTCGACCTCGCCGCGTTGCCCGCGCCAGAACTTCAGCCCGCGATAACCAATCTCTTCGGCATCGATCGCCGCGCCCGACGAAGCGGGCTTGTAGAGCCGATACCAGCGCTCCTGCGAATCAAGGAACTGCTGGTAATCTGCGGCAGCGACGATGCGCAGCAGTTCTTGCCCGGCCCGAACCGCCAGCCCGCGATCACGCGAAACAACCTCAGGATCCAAAAACTCCGCGGTGGCCACGCTCGTCTCGTAAGGGCCTTTGGCGGCGGCAAACTTCGGCTCAGGCACGAGCAACTCAAAGACCACGAACTGCGACGAGCCTTCGCCGCCGGGCTGGAAGATCGTGTAACCCTTCACCAACTGAAGGTTGTCGGCTCGTGGAATGGACACATAAAACCGCTCGGCGGGACGACCGTTGATCTGAAGGTTGTCAGTACGTTCCAGCAGCCGGGCACGGGTCTCAAGCACGATCTTCTGCTCGGCATCCATCACCCCCACTGAGCCTTGCAGCAACTGAATGGTTCGGTCAGCCGCTTCCTTGATGGTTGGCCGACGCCCTTCGACCTTGGGCGACTGGATGTTGACGAGCCAACTTGAGTCGGGGGCGACGATCTGAGCGGTCTTGAGTTCCCCGATCTGGGTGGACTCGACCCGGCACCCGACCGGAATCTTCATTGAGAGCCCGATTTCATCGAGATGGAATGGGTCGCCAAGTTCCACCGCCCCGATTGAGGGAACGGGTGATCGGGACGTTGGGGCGGCAGGCTTGGTTTGAGCCAAGCCTGGCTGGCAGAGCGCGAGTGGCACAATCAAACTCAAAAGCAGGCGGTTGGAGAAGCAGATGGCCATGTGAAGCCCTTATAAAATGCGAACAAAAAGATCGATCCGTTGAAGCGGCTGGAATCTGAGACAAGTGCTGGAATGCACTTTTACAGGATCGGTTCGAGCGCCGGGGGGAGAATAGAAGGTTGGTCCTCTCCTAAGTCGTGGAATCCCGAAAGCGGATGCCGCAGCACGTTACGTTCGGCAGACTCACAGCGGATTCGGATCAACCCAAGGGCCCCGGTTCAACAAATCCATACGTTCAGAGGCCTTGGGGAGTTGACTCGGCGAACTGGCCTCTTACGCTTGCGGGCTCTAGTGGGCGTTTGCGCTCGCTAGAGTTGGTAAAGCGGATGTTCGCTTGGCTCTTTCTGGCGAGCTGGACACCGCAGGTCGCGTGGACGCGGCCTCATCTCTTCGGGCGAATGGATCGCCCGGCTCCTTGCTGGGGCTGATTTCTGGGCCGGAGCACTCTCCG
>JBGSRG010000138.1:0-12788 GCA_041737685.1 Phycisphaerales bacterium
CTCCAGAAAGACGGTCGCGCTGCGGGCCGGGTCGAGTCCTATGGCATTGGCTCAAAGACGAGCGATCGGCCGGGACAGACGTTTGCCAATCAGGGATTGCCCGACGAGAACGCGCCCCACGCCGGCGGCGGCAATGGCGGCGCTGCCTACCAGATCGAAGGGTTTGAGCACGCCGTGTTCCGGGCCATTCCGGCGGGCCTTTCCAGCCCCTATCCCGGAACGGGTGTTGGCGGCGCGGTGGGCGGCGACGACTGGCTGACGCGGCTGATGGGGGCCGATGGTGCCACAGCGGAATTGATCGAGCGTTTGGGCGGCGACGCTGCGAACCATCCGGGGCTGCACGAGGCCGCGGCGATTGCGTCAGCGCTTGGTGGGAACATCCGCGAGTCGGCCGTGCCGAGCGTTGGCTCAGAGGGCGCAAACGCCGGGTATGACGGCGACATGATGGTCAATGTTGAGCGGTATGCGCGGCTGGTGGTGGCGATGTGCCGGCGCGAACGCTTTGACGTGATTCACGCGCACGATTGGATGACGTTTCCTGCGGGGCTGGCGCTGTCGCAGGTCACGCGCAAGCCGGTGGTGATCCATGTTCACTCGACCGAGTTTGATCGGGCCGGCGACAACGTGAACCAGCAGGTTTATGACATCGAGCGGCGGGGTCTGCACGGGGCATCGCGGGTGGTGGCGGTGAGCGAACTGACCAAGCGCATCTGCGTTCACCGTTACGCCGCGGACCCGGCCAAGATCGACGTGGTTTACAACGGCATCGACGCCGAGCACGCGCAGCCGCGGCCGGGCGACCGGATCGACGCCAAGGACAAGATCGTGCTTTTCCTGGGTCGGATCACGATGCAGAAGGGGCCGGAGTATTTCATCCGTGCCGCCAAGCGCGTGCTGGAACGGATCGACAACGTCAAGTTTGTGGTCGCGGGTTCGGGCGACATGGCGGTGCGGATGATCGACGAGGCCGCGGAGCTGAGCATCGGGCACAAGGTGTTGTTCACGGGCTTCTTGCGCGGGGCGGATGTTGACCGCGTGTTCCGCATGGCGGACGTGTACGTGATGCCCAGCGTGAGCGAGCCGTTCGGCATTGCGCCGCTCGAGGCGATGCGGAACGACGTGCCGGTGATCATCTCGAAGCAGTCGGGCGTGAGCGAGGTGTTGACGCACGCGCTGAAGGTGGACTTCTGGGACATCGACGAGATGGCCAACAAGATCGTGGCGGTGCTGAAGCACCCGCCGCTGGGCCAGACGCTGCGTGAGCACGGCAACTTTGAGATGCGGAAACTGACGTGGGACGGTGCGGCGACTAAGTGCGTACAGGCGTATGAGCAAGTGGTCGGCGCGGGACACTGATCGGGTGGCGCGAGTGCCCGTCTGGGCGCGATTACCCTGCGCGGCGGTAGACCCTGCGCGTTGTGGAGTTTCTGGATTATCGGCCGTTCGCAGGGTGTCCAAAGGGCAACCTGCTGTGCTTTGACGTTGCGAAGCCCCGGCGAGGCGAGAACCATCGGGGCGCTGAGGCGTAGGGATGTTCGTCCGAGTTTGGCTGTCAGGCTGTGTGAAACTGGCCGGTCCGTCAGGTGGGCGGTTCTTTAGCCGATTAAGTTGTGTCGAACGGACTTTGCCGATTGAGGTTGGTCTTTGCGAGAACAACCGAACGCCGCCGCGATCATCCGCCCTCTTCCGAAGCCCCCCTCCTCACCTTTCACGTCTTTCCCTGCCATTCGCTGGAGCCGAACATGACTTGCCGGATCGTTCACGCCGTTGACCTTCGCGCTACTGCCGCTTTCTTGCTCGTTGCTGGTTTGGGCATGATCGGCTCTCTTGCTGTGCCTGCGCACGCCGAGCCGCCGGCGGCGGCGAACGCCCCCGATCAGACAACGGACGCAGCCAAGCCCGCTCGCACACCCGAGGCGATCCTCAAGGAGTTCGACGAGTTTGAGGTGCCCGAGCCGGCATTTGGCACGCCCGAGGCGCAGCAGGCAGCGCAGATCAAGCGTGCGCAGGGCCTGACCCACCTCAACAATCTCGCGCTCGAGTTCTATCGCGTTGCGCCCGAGCACGAGCGTGCCGGGCCGCTGCTCTACACGCGCTGGAACAACATGTTCCCGGTTGATGGTGGCCATCAGCGCGTCTTCGACGAGACCACGCTGGTCATCAAAGAGAACAAGACGCCGGCGTGTGTGACCGAGGCGCTGTTTTGGAACACCATCGCCACCGGCTCGTTGAACCCCCAAGGCCACGAGACGACCATCGCGGCGATCGACCGCTTTGTGGCCCACGCGCCGAAGGATGAACGCGGCGCGTTGATGATGATGTCGCTGGCGAATCGGCTGAGCCGATCTGACACCGCGCGAAGCACCGTCCTTATGCGCCGCGTGGTTCAGTTATACCCGGAGAGTGAGCGTGCCGAGATTGCGCGCGGTTGGCTGCGCGTGATCGACGGCCTGAACAAGCCGTTTGAGTTGGCCTTCACCGACGCCATCAGCGGCGAGAAGGTGGACGTGCAGAAGTTGAAGGGCAAGGTGGTCATCATCGACTTCTGGGCGACTTGGTGCAAGCCCTGCATCGCCGAGATGCCCAAGTTGCTGTCGCTCTACGAGGAACTCAAGGGCGAGATCGAGATTGTGGCCGTCAGCCTGGACAACCCGGAGTCTGAGGGCGGGCTGACCAAACTCAAGAAGATGGTCAGCGAGAACGGCTATGGCTGGAAGCACTACTACCAGGGCAAGGGCTGGGAGAGCGAGTTCAGCAAGCAGTGGGGTGTCACATCGATCCCGCGCGTCTTTGTCGTCGATCACAACGGCCTGCTCGTGGACACCAACGCTCGGGGCGTGCTCGAGAAACTGGTGCGAGACCTTGTCGCGGCGAAAAAGTCTGGCTGAAACGCCCGAGTCAGTGCCCGTGCCCGTGCCCGTTTGACTGGGGTTGTGTGCGGACGCGCTCCAGAGCCTGTCGAACGCCTTGAGGTGTCAGGTTCTCGTGCAGCGTTTCATCGATGAGCGCGGCGGGGGCTGTGCCGCACGAACCCAGACACTCGAGTTCGATGAGCGTGAACTGGCCGTCGTTGGTGGTTTCGCCCACCTCGATGCCCAGATGATCCTTGCAGGCCTGGGTGATCTCGCGCTGGCCGCAGAACTCGCACGCGATGGATCGGCAAACCTGCACAAGGTGTTTGCCCTTGGGCTTGAGCCAGTATTCTTCGTAGAAACTGGCGGTGTCGATCACTTCGGCGGGCTTCAGGCCGAGGAATGCCGCGATTTCCTCCATGGCTTGGGCCGGAATCCAGCCGTACTCGTGCTGAACCATGTGCAGCGCGGGCAGCAACGCCGCCTGTTTGTTGGCGTAGCGCGGCAGATACTTCTCGCTCAGTTCGCGCCGATGGGCGTCGGTGAGGAAGGGTTCGGCCCGCCGATCGATCTTGGTGCCCGCCGAGTTTTTGGTGATCCACGCCATAGGCGGTGATGGTAGGTTGCTGGCGGGCCGGTTCGGGTTGGGTCGGGTCGAGTTGGGTCGTCGCAGCGCAGCAGCAATGCAGGCACCGAGACTTGGGCAGGAACCGAAACCGAGGCTGAAGCCGAAGTGCGGTTGTGATGCGCTGGGGTTCATCCCAACGAGGGTTCGCGCGGCAGCGAGGTCGAAGTTCAAAATCCGCTAAACCGACGCGAGTCCACCCGCTGTCGCGCAGGAGAGCGGCACCTCTCCACGAAGAATCATCGCCAACAAGCAAATTTGAAAGATTTTTCTTGCGGATCGATGGAATGGCCGTATTCTGACGATGTTGTCGTCTCGGCGGGAAGTCGATGCGGCGGAGTGTCTTCGGACGATCGATGGCGCGTGCGTGCGGCCCAAGCCTTGGGTGAGTGTGCTTCGTGCGATCGGGGTTCGGAGGCCAACAACCGGTTGACCCATCCTCGGCACGCCTTTGCACGCGATCGCGAGCAGCACCCGCAGGATTCGAATCTCATACAGGGAGAAGTTGTTCATGCGATCTTCCAGACTTGCACTCGCAGCGCTCGGCCTCGCGGCGGCCTGCGGCACCTCGCACGCGCAGGTGTATCAATCGGGCTTTGAAGGAACCGACGGCGGCTTTGTGGGCACGGGCGACTGGCAGCGCGGCGTGCCGATGTCCACGTTCACTTCGAGCACCCCGCCTTGCTCAGCGACGGTGAACCCGCCGCCAGCGGCGTTTGAGGGCAGCGAGGTGTGGGGCACGCAGTTGGCCGCGTGCCATAGCGTGAGCCAGAACGCGATTCTGTCGCAGACCTTTGACTTTACGTTGTTGACCTCGCCGCGGCTGTTGTTCCGCGAGTGGCAGGACACCGGCGGCAACACCTTTGACATGTGCATCGTTCGTGTGAACGGCACGCAGATTTATCTCGGCGATGGCGTCGAGTTCATGTGGACCGAGCAGGACTTTGATCTGACCGCGTTTGAGGGTCAGTCGAGCGTGCTGGTCGAGTTTGTGTTCCTTTCGACCACGGGCACCAACCGATCGGGCTGGTACATCGATGACGTGCGGATCGAGGGCGACGTGGCCGGGCCGGGCGTGAACTATCGCCTTGAACTGACTTCATCGGCCTCGAACGCCAGCCCCGGCGTTGCGGCGTGCAATGTGACCTTTACCGGCACCGTGAGCAACGTGGGTCTGAACGACGCGACGGCGGGCGGCACGTTCTCAGCGGCCGTGCCGGCCAACGGTACGTTTGTTTCCGGATCTGGCTCGATGCTGGACATGGGCAACGTCACCGCCGCGATCCCGGCGCTTGCTTCTGGTGCCGTTCACACCTTCTCGTTCGTGCTCTCGGCCGACTTTGACGGCACGATGACCGTGAGCGGCAACGTGACGCTGACGGCCGACACCGACACGAACCCAGCGAACAACGCTGACAGCGTGGACGTGAACGTCTCGGGCACGCTGGCCAACGACAACTGCTGCTCAGCAACGAACCTGAACATGCAGACGCTGCCGTTCTCGGATCTGATTGACAATTCCGGTGCCACGGACGGGCCTGATGCGGGAATATGCGGCAGTGCCACGGTCGGCCGGGCCGACTTCTGGTACGTCTACACCGCGCCCGGGGCGGGCGTTCTGACGATGACCGAGACGAGCTCGCAGGACATTGCCTGGGGCGTTTACAACGATTGCAACTCGGCCGCGGTCTCGTGCCTTGGCACAGACACTGCCCAGACCGTTGCGCTCAGCATGGGCCAGACGGTGTACATCCAGGTTGCGGCCGCGACGGCGACGACCAACATCACGACTAACCCCAGCCTGACGTTCGACTTCATCGTCGCGCCGGCCAATGACGAGTGCAGCGCTGCGGAGGTCATCCCCTCGTTCCCGTTCCCCACGGTCGTGGCCAATCTGAGCGCGACCGACGGCGGCGATATCGGCGGCGGGTGTGACATCTTCGGCGACGTGTGGTACACGTGGACCGCAACCGCCACGGGCTCGGTCCGTGCCAACGAGGCCGGCACACAGACCGCCGAGTGGGGCTTCTACGAGGGCAGCGACTGCAACAACCTTTCGTTGATCCGCTGCACGACGTCGAACACCGAGCAGCACATCGACGTCTTCTCGGGCACCACCTACTGGTTCCGCGTTGGAGCGAGCCTTTCGACCACTACCCGCACCACCCCGCTCGACCTGTCGTTCGAGTTCTTTACACCGCCGCCGGCCAACGACAACTGCTCGGCCGCAGAGACCATCATGTCGATGCCCTTCTCGGCCCAGATCGACAACCAGGCCGCCACAGGCGCTGGCGACGTTGCTGGTTGCACCAACTTCAGCGACGTGTGGTACATGTGGACCGCGACCGACGACGGCACGATGCTGCTGAACGAAACCGATGGACAGGACGCGCACTGGTCGGTCTATGAAGGCTCGGACTGCAACAGCCTGTTCAACATCCTCTGCACCACGAGCGACACCAGCCAGTCGGTGCCGGTCTTCCAGGGCAACGTGTACACGATCCGCGTCGGCACGGGCTCGGCAACGGCTACCACGCGCGATATCCCCCTCAACTTCACCATCTCCTTCCAGGGCGCGATTCTCAACGACACCTGCGCCACGGCCCGCAACATCACCAACGAGTTGCCCTTCAGCCGCCTGCTGGCCAACGCCGATGCGAGCAGCGACGGCGATATCGCCGGTTGCGACGTGAACAACGACGTGTGGTACACGTACACGGCTTCTGCCAACGGCGTGCTCACTTTCACCGAGACCGGCTCGCAGGGCGCCGAGTGGGGTGCCTACGAAGGCACCGACTGCAACAACCTGGTCAACCTGCTCTGCACCACGACCGAGTTGAACCAGTCGATCCCCGTCACGATGGGCCAGACCTACAAACTCCGGATCGGCTACGACGGCATCGGCACGGGCTCGGCCTCGACCAGCACGGCGCTCAACTTCACGATTGACTTCTTCGCGGCACCTACCAACGACGAGTGCTCCGGTGCGATCGTGCTGGACATCATCTTCGGCGGCATTGAGACCATCGACGCCCGCGGTGCTGCTAACGATGCTGACATCGACTGCAACGGCACCGCTGTCGAAGCGACCGCCGGCGTGTGGTACACCTTCACGACCGGTCTCGATCCGCTGATTCTCAACATCAACGAGTCTTCGACCGCCACGGCGGCGACGCAGTTCTATACCGGTTCTTGTGGCGGCCTGAACACCGTGCCCGGCAGTTGCTCGACCACACAGAACCGTTTCCAAGCGTTGGAGGCGAACACGACGTACTACATGATTCTGGCCACCAGCTCGGCGACACGTCCGACGGTGCCCTTCTCGTTCGCCTACTTCTCCGCCGTCGCGCCCGCCAATGACCAGTGCTCGGGCGCAACCGTGCTCGACCCAAACAGTTTCCCTCAGTCGTTCAGTGTCGACGCGAGCTCGCTCTCCAACGACACCAGCGACTGCCCTATCCCCAACATCCGCTCGGGCCACTGGTTCCAGATGACTGCAACGGCCACGGCTCCCTTGGTCATCAACGGGACCACGACGCCCGACACCGACGTCGCGGTCTACCAGGCCAACGACGCGATGAGCCCGTCGTGCTCCAACGTCACGTTCATCTCCTGCCCCACGGCGCTGCCGACGGTCGTCTCCGTGGTCGCGGGAGAGACGTACTACTTCTTGGTCGGCGATAACACCTCGACCACTACGCAGTTGACCGGCTTCTTCAACACCACCTTCGAGTTCGGGGTTGCCCCGGCGAACGATCTGTGTGCCGATGCGATTGCCGTCACTTCGTTGCCCTTCAACGACTTGCAACTCGCCGCCTTCGCCACCGACGACACGCCCTCAACGTGCTCGGCGAACTTCTTCAACGGCATCTGGTACAGCTTTGTCCCCAGCGTGTCCGACGACTACTTCCTGAGCGAAGGCTCAACGATCAACGCGATCATCACGGTTTACTCGGCCCCGGCGGTTGATCCGTGCAACAACCTGTCGGAGGTCGCGTGCATCGCCTCGGGCACGTCGCCCGAGAATGGCTTCGCGACGCTCACGGCTGGCACGCTCTACTACATCAACGTCTCGCGTGAATCGACCACCGTGCCCAGCGCTACGCTCAACTGGAACTTCAGCATCCTGGGCGATATTGAGCCTTTGAGCAACGATTTCTGCGCAGACGCGGTACAGATCAGCGCGACTCCGTTCGCTTACACCACCGACAACAACCTCGCCACCGCCGACGGGCCGGGCGGAACGTGCGACGCCTTCACGACGGGTGGTCCTCCGACCATGCAGAACTCGATCTGGTTTGTGCTGACCACCGCCACCGCGGGTGACCTCATGGTCTCTTCCAACGGCGACATCAGCACGCCG
This sequence comes from Phycisphaerales bacterium, assembly GCA_041737685.1. Taxonomy (GTDB): domain Bacteria; phylum Planctomycetota; class Phycisphaerae; order Phycisphaerales; family UBA1924; genus JAHBK01. Next base: position 7,841 of record JBGSRG010000138.1, read on the forward strand.
TCGTACGACTCGATCGTGACGGTGCTTGATGCGGGCGTCACAAACGACCCATGCAACGCACCGCTCACCGAGATCGCGTGCGCGGACAACCCCGATCCTTCAACCATCGCAAGCGTTTCTCTGGTTGCGGGCAACACCTACTTCATCCTCGCTGGCGACAATGGCGTGAGCGAGCTGGGCGGTCTGACGCTCGTCACGGTAAGCTACAGCGGCACGCTCGTCGGCGGCTCAACACCCTGCCCCGGCGACTACAACGACGACGGCAACGTCGATCTGCTCGACCTGCTCGCCTTCAACAGCGAATGGTCAGGCAACCTCGGCACAACGGTGCCGATGGGCACCCTCGGTGACTACGACACCAACGGCAGTGTTGACCTGCTCGACCTGCTCGCCTTCAACGGCGACTGGTCCAGCAACCTCGGCACACCTTGCCCATAAGCCAGCGGCGGTGATTCGCACCGCCTTGGCTTGAGACCTGTCTGCTTCTCACGGCCCCCGCTCACCTTGAGCGGGGGTCTTTCTTTTTGGACCGGGAGATCGAACGCGAAGGCCGCGAAGAACAGCAGAAAGACGCGAATACTCGTGCCATCGAACTCCGGCTACCGGACTTCGATGCGATGGGCCAAGACGCTCGGCTCAACATCCTCATCGAACGCGCAGAGCCGGACTGGGCTTCACAGCAAGCTCCCCTTGCTCTGCACGCAGAGTCGCATCCCTTCAGCCGATGGAGCCGAGTCCCGATCCCCTGCTCCTCCTCTTCATCATTCGGCTGCACACGCCGTCGCTCACGCTACGGCGCTGCGCTTTGCACCACAACCTTCACCTTGCGAATCGGCGTTCGCGCAGCGCGGCTCACTTCCAGTTGCCCGCCCGCACGCAGCCATCGGTCAAGCCGAAACCGCACACCGTCATCGGGTACTTCAACGGTGAGCACCGCCGAGGAAAGCCCGCGCAGCGAAGTCTGGTCGAGCATCTCGGCGGGTACGGTCGCGTTCCACGCCTCGGCGATCCCGGCGCTCGACCTTCGCAATCGACGGAGCTGCACCAACTGCGCGGCGAAGGCTTTCGTCAGACTCACGTCCCGCTCCGGGCGAACCCGAGCCTTGCGGATGCGGTCGAGCGCAGCGAGTTCTGGGGGAATCTCGGCCATGGTGTGATGGAAGCGTAAGGCTCGAAGGAGCAGCCGACTTGGGCCGATGCTCCGGGGGACTCGGGCGGCAGAGCGCCCGGCCCAGAGGGGCTGGCCAGAGCGGCCAACCGCTGGGCTAACCCGACAAAGGTGCATCAAAAACCCGTCTGCCTTTGGAGGGCAAGTCTTCGTCCGTGCGTGAAGGTGGGCATGGAATCGACCGATTCTCCATCGTCGGGCCTGATGACCCGCGCTGCGCCCCGATTTCGCCGCTGGAGAGCCGGTTTATGGCCCTACCGCCCTTCTCGCCGCCGCCACCACGCCCACTGCCGATCACCACGCCAGCGCCGGGGGCAGGACTGGCTCCGCCACCCTTGCCACCCAGCCCGCGGCACGGAACAAAGGAACTGAGCAGCTCAATGACGGCGAAGAACCCTGCCGATTGTGCGAGCGTAGTTGCCCGAACGCAGGAGATTGAACCGCGCTCGACACTGGTGGCTGATCCGCTCGGCGAAACCACGAGTTCAGCCGTCCCGAAGCACTCGGACGCGCAAAGATACACCAGCAGACCTCGCGCGGCGTAGCCCGGCCGTCGCATCAATCTCAGGCCCGTCGCGGCTCGCGACCGACCTTTGAAAGCCTATCGACAGCGCGGGCGCAGCAAATCAGGCACGTTCACGGCTTACCCCACACACACCTCGAACCGCAAGAGAACACCATGGCCTCAGCACAGGATCGTCCCATCGTCATCACCGGCGCCGGCGGCTTCATCGGCGGACACCTGATCGATGCGTTCCGTCGGCAGGGCTATCGCGACATTCGCGCGGCGGATATCAAGCCGCTGAGCGAGTGGTATCAGGTTCACAAGGACGTGAAGAACTTCGCCGGCCCGCTCAAGGGCGACTGCCGCGACTTCAAGGTCTGCCGCACAATCAGCAAGGGCGCAGCGGAGGTCTACCAGTTGGCCGCGGACATGGGCGGCATGGGGTTCATTGAGAACAACAAGGCGCTGTGCATGCTCAGCGTGCTGACCAACACGCACATGCTGCTGGCAGCGCAAGAGGCGGGCGTTGATCGGTTCTTCTACGCCAGTTCGGCGTGCGTCTACAACGCCGAGAAGCAGAAGGACCCGAAGATCACAGCGCTAAAAGAGGCCGACGCGTATCCGGCGCTGCCCGAGGATGGCTATGGCTGGGAGAAGTTGTTCTCTGAGCGCATGTGCCGTCACTTCCGCGAGGACTTCGGCATGAAGTGCCGCGTTGCGCGCTTCCACAACGTGTACGGCCCCAACGGGACGTGGGAGGGTGGACGCGAGAAGGCGCCGGCGGCGATCTGCCGCAAGGTGATCGCAGCGGTGGTGAGCGGCAAGCACGAGATCGAGATCTGGGGCGACGGCACGCAGACCCGCAGTTTCATGTACGTAGACGACTGCGTGAAGGGCATAAGCCTGATCACGCACTCGGACATTCTCGAGCCGATCAACCTGGGTTCGAGCGAACTGGTGAGCATCAACCAACTGGTGGACATCGCCGAGGCGATCGCGGGCGTGAAGTTGCAGCGTCGCTACAAACTCGACGCGCCCCGTGGCGTCGCCGGTCGCAACAGCGACAACTCCAAGATCGAAGAGTATCTGGACTGGGAACCGAGCACGCGCCTGCGCGACGGCATGGAGAAGACCTATCGCTGGATCGAGGAGGAGTTCACGGCCAAGTACGACGCCGCGAGCGCGCACCTGAGCAGCATCAGCACGTTCACGCACGGCGCACGGCCGATCCCCGGCGACGGCTTCAACCCCGAGAGCCGGCACATGGACACCTGGTCGCAGGGCATCCCGGCGGGCTATGGCGCTGGCAGTAGCGCATCGAGCGGAAAGATGGGCAAGGCGAAGGCCGCAGGAAAGAACAAAGCCAGCGCCAAGCCCAAGCCCAACGCCAAGACCAGCAGTAAGGGCACCGCGAAGAAGGCCGCGCCCGCCAAGTCTGCCTCGCGCACAAGCGCTGCGAGCGCTTCTCGCGGAGCGCGAACTTCCAAGCCCTCGTCCGGTTCGACCTCGCGCAAGCCTTCGGGCAAGAAGAAGGTCAAGGTGGGCCGTGCCAGTGGCAAGCGCACCGTTGCTCGATCGCGCTGATGCGGTCGGCGCGGGGTGGTCGGCGCTTCGCGGTGGCATCGGTCGCGGCACCGCTATTGGTTGTGGCGACGGCGGGGCGTGAAAGCAGCCGTGCCAAAGACCTCAGCACGGGTATGCTCCGGAGGCAGGCCTCGCATTGTCTCTGGCGATTGACGCTGCTGACCGCCCGCTCGCAAGGAGTTTGCTCACGATGTCATTCGATGCACCGACCGTGATCGGTTGGGCCGGCATGATTCTGCTGGTCACGGCGTACGGGCTGAGAAAGTCGCTGAGCACCACGAGATACGCCCTGTTCAATCTGGTGGGCGCGGCAGCGCTCGCCGTGACGTGCTATGCCACCAAGGCCTGGCCCTTGCTCGCGCTCGAATTGGTGTGGGCCGGGATCGCCATCAAAGACTTGATCGGCGCTCGCAACGCGGGGACGGGCGAAGCGGACACAGCCAGCAGCGGCACGGGCACGGGCACGGGCGATCGCAACGCTTCTGGTTCCTGACCCGCCCAGCAACGCTCGCCGACAGAAGCAACCGTGGTTCTTCGCTTTCAAGCACACAGCAAAATGACAGCGGCCCGTACCAGAAGTGGTACGGACCGCCGTGAAGATGGCTTGTAGGAGCCTCGGTTCCGGCAGCGTTCATCGCCGCGTGGCCGAGTCTTTGCCGCTCTCGCCCCATCCAGAACAGAAGGGGCGCGGGGGGCTGGGCGGGGAAGCGGCCGATCGTGGCAGCTTAGTTGCAGGACGTGCCGAGGTTGCTTGACCAAGCACTGTTGAACGACAGCAGGTCGAGCAGATCGACCACGCCGTTGCGGTCGAAATCGCCGTTGGTGCCGACGGTCACGTTCTGGCCGAGACTTGACGACCATTCGCCGTTGAAGGCCAAGAGGTCGAGCAGGTCGATCGTGAAGTCTCCGTTGTAGTCGCCGGGGCAGCAGGGACGACCGGCGCCCACGTTGCTGTTGATGATGGAGAGGTCGGCCATGGTGTAGAGGCCATCGCCGTTGGCATCGCCCTGAGCCCAGCCCGCGGGCGTGCCGAAGGCGGGAAGGCCCGCAAGGTCAGCGGCGTTGACTGAACCGTCGAGGTTCACGTCGCCAAAGTTCGTGCAAAGCACCGTCTCGACGATGAAGGCCACATCGGCGGCGTTGATGAGCAGGTCGCCGTTGATGTCGGCCGAGAGGTCGGTGAGGGCGGCCTCGTCGAGCTCGTTGGCCCAGTTGATCTCGTTGCCGTCGATGGCCAGAACGCCCTGGTCATCGGTGGCACGCAACTGAGCCCACACGAAGTCGATGTCGGCACCGTTGACGCGGCCATTGGCACCGACCGGAGCGAAGCCGCGGGCCTCGAAGCCCGAGCCGGCCACGTCGGCCGCGGAGTAACCGGCCTTGTAGGAGTTGATGTTGTTGGCGACCGTGGCACCGTTGCCGAGGATGGTGCCGAAGAAGTTGAGGTTACCGCCGGCCGCGTCGGAGGCGTCGTCGACGCGCTTGAAGCCCTCGAAGCGGTTCAGCTTGCCGGTGCCGGGGTTGATCGCCAGACCGTCGGCGAAGTAGCGGACGTCGGCGATGGTGTGCGAGCCGTCGCCGTTGAAGTCGCCGACGATCTCGATGCAGAAGTCGGCAGCGCTGTAGGCGAAGTTGAGGGCGGCGGAGTCGGCGGTGGCCAGGGCGCCCGTGGCCGAGGCCGGCGGGGCCCA
>JBGSRG010000165.1:0-7796 GCA_041737685.1 Phycisphaerales bacterium
CCGTCGCCGGGGCACGCCGCCACCGCGCAAGGCGATGCATCGCCAAAGTAGAGTCCGAACATCGCGTCGCAGTCAACCTCCGATAGCAGCGTGCAGACGCTGTTCGGGAAGCAGCAAGCGCCCATCGGCGCGGGGCAGGCACCGCAGTCGCTATTGTCGCCGTTGTACGTGCCCATCAGCTCGTTCACGCACCAGTCCATTGTCACCAGTGCCACGCAGCCCGCGCCCATCGGCAGGCAGCAAGAGCCAACCGGCGTGGGGACCGGCTCGGTCGCCGAAGTTTGCAGCGCAATGTCCAAGCCATTGAAGTTCGACACGATTGAGGGGGTACCTGATACGTCGGCGCTTGACTTGCGGTAGTGGTCATCGCTCGAGTTGTCGCTCAACGCCAGCGTGTCCGCCACATCGATCGTTCCGAACGGTGCGACGAGATCAAGGTCCAGAACGTCGACATAACGCACCGAGCCGTTGCCCGAGAACTGGCTCAAATAGAGCCGCTGGTCCGGGCCGAAGGCCAGTTCGCGGCTCGTCTCAAGCGTGCTCGCCAGGCTGATCGTTTTGAGCACCGTCCATGTGGCGGGGTCGACCACGGTCAAGCGATTCTCGGTGTCGCCCGCAAAGAGCGAGTACAACACGTAGACGTACGGGCTGATGAGTGGGTTGTACTCAACCTCCGTTACCCGGCTGTTGCCCGAGTTGTTGAACACCGGCAGATCAACCTGCGCTGTAGCGACCATCGTCGTCGCATCAACGGTGTACAGCCGCGGAATCTGCACGAACGTGTGGACCACGATCACCGTGTTGCTGTCCAGCCAGGCTGTGCCCGCCGTGTGGCTGATCGTGCCGAGCGCTGCCGACTTGCGGAAGTTGCTCACGCTCGCGCCCGCACCCGTGCCGACCGTCAGCCCCTCGTTGTAGTCCAGCACAAACAGCCGGTTCGAGTCGAAGCTCAGGGCCGCAACTTTACTGTTGTCCGGAGCAACACTCAGGCCGCCAATTCGCTGCCGACCGTCGCGCAAGCCCGCAGGCATGAACGTGCATCCCGCGTTGCTGGTCACAATCGGCAAGGTCTCGCTCGTCGTCGGCCCATCGAACACGAAGAGTTTGGTGGCGTTGTTCGAGCCGTCGGTCGAAATCTGCCACAGACTGCCGCCCTCGTTGCAGGTCAGTTCGCTCGAGCTCGTTAGCGGGTTGAACACCAGGCCCAGCAGGTTGCCGCGAGCATTGTGCGAAAGGCTGGCCGCGTTGTCGAACTCAACCGACTGGGCTTCGGGTGCATCGGTCCAGCCCGGCAGCAGCCGCTCGCCCCGCCGCACTTGACGTAGCGTGTTGGCCGTCACGAACGCCTCGGTCTGCGTCGTGGCGTTCACCGTGATCCCAAGCCCCATCGCGATATCGCCCGTGCGGACCGCGTCCTCGGCCATCGCGGCGGTACACGATGCCAGCAATGCTGCGGCACTCAGCACGCAGCTCGATCTTCTCTTCAACATCAAAGTCTCCTTCTGCTATGGTTTCGACGGTAATCAGGCCCGATCCGTGCGGTGCGCACGCTCCGCGTCCAGTTCGGCGTTGGTCCAAGGTCGCTCGCGAGGCATTGTGGAGCAAGGATCGCTCGACTGCAAGCCGCTTAACGCAACCTTGCCATCAAGGTTGTGTGAAGGCCCGTGAACAAAAACAATGTCGCAAAGTCCGGGCGACTGTCCGCACCGTGGCACCGCACGCGCTTACTGCCTTATGGACCGCAACTTGTGAACGCAGCGGGCCGAGCGCATCGCACCCGGTGCGCGTGTCGGGTGCAAAGATGCACCGACGCGATGTTGCGGCGATTTCTTCGGCACGGTGCCGTTTCAACGACCCCATCCAGGCCGTGCAGGACAAAGCACTACCGCGAATCAGAGGATCTTCTTCGTGTCGGGAGTGTTGTGAAACTGAACGCTCTCGGGTGTGGCGTCGGTGCCCGTGAACGTCCCACCACCCGGATACCAGCGCCCCGCGTCGCGGTACATCTCTTGCGATTTCAAGCTCGCCGAGTGCCCGTCCAAGTAGCCCGTGTTCACGCTCGTCCCGTTGCCGTGACGGATCGAAAGCCTCAAGTTGTTCGGTGCGCCCGCGAAGCTCCGCCCCCAAGCCGTCGAACGGTTAAAGATTGGTCCGCTGTCAGAAAACGAACTGAAAAAGCCGGGGTTGGGGCTGGGATCAAAGTCCAGGATTCGGTCCGTCGGATCGAAGAAACGCGTGCCATCAAGCACGTACCCCTTGCTCGCGGGCTGCAGCCCCACACGGTCGAGGCGCGGGATGTATGAGGTGTTGATCACCGGCGACGTGAACGGATCATGTCTGAGCGGCACGCCACGCAGGCGAACGCGCCGGTTTGATTCGCTGGGCGAAACGTAGAAGAGATAATGCCAACTCGCCGGCGATAGATACGAGATCTGCCGATATCCGCGCTGCTGCAGCACCGAGAAGAACTCGTCGCGATCAACCGCGAATCCTTCGGAGAACAAGGTCGATGGCTGCAACGCAGAAGGACAACCAAACTGGTTGAAGATTTGCCACGTGCGCTGGGCGCGGTTCGCTGAGAAGCCGGCCGAGTCACCGATCGCCGGGCTGATCCAGTCCCAACTGGAAGTGCCGATCGTTGGTGAGGTTGTGCCACTCGGGTCCACGTCCACTTGCAGGTCCGCGTTCGACGTGTTCAGCCCCGGCATGTAGTCCTTGCTGGAAGCCGCGTACGTCAGCACGCCGGTCACCAACTGCCGAGTCATTGAACTGCACACAACGTCCCGGGCCACTTCGCGGGCCTGCTTGAGCGCTGGAAGCAAGATGCCAACCAGTAGCGCGATGATCGCAATGACCACCAGCAGCTCGATCAGCGTGAAGGCCTTCCCCGAAACATTGTTCGTTCTCATCGTCTGCGTTCCTTCGTGTCTGTTCGCCCGTCCGCTCGCGATCTTCAAGAACGCACGTTGCGACGCTCACCCGCCCACCCAAGCAGATGCCCGCACCCTCGTCAAAGCGCTGCTTTCCGCCGGAACGTTCGGATGTCCCGCACCTCGACCGTCACCTCCCCGGACTTCGCGTCTACGGCCTTGATCTCGCCCTCGCACTGCGCAATCGAACCAAGCCGACGCTCCGGCACACGCCACTTGCCGTCCTGCTCAATCACCGGCACCAGCGTAAACTTCCCGGTCTCTGGGCACCGATCGGGGAACATCAGACTGTCCCGCGATGGATCAGCGCGATACGCCTTACCCGTTGTCACGTCCAACAGAACCAGTGAGTTGTTCAGATTCGCCCCATTGCCCCCGGCGAACAAAGTATTCCAGGCGATCAAACCCACGCCTACCACCAACCCGCCCACGATTACGAACTTCTGCCACGCCTTGACTTCCATCGAGTGCCGCTCCAGGTCGCCTGCCAGCCACATCACCTTCAATAGGCGATACGAAGGCACAGCGGGCCAGAGGAGCCTATCCGATGGGACAACTCAGTCTGCGCCCACAATCGGGCTTAGCGAAAACTTCACGATCCAAAGTCTCGTTTGTCGCCAATGCGACCGCCAAAACTGGGGAGTGCTTCGCGCGGCAAGTTCAACGACTTGATCGAAAGCGATTCAGTCATGCGGAACCGCCGGCAGAGAGTCGCCAGTTCGGGATGGGGGACGGGCGCCATCAGTGGCCGCGAGGTTGCTCGGCCGTACAGACAAGCTCAGGCCAAAGTCTCGATGGGCCCATTCAGCCCACGCTCGGCCCGCTCACCATCGAATCTCCCAACCCGACGCCGCCATCCCGCAGTGCAGCGGCCTGAAGGCCGCTCTCGCCCTCTGCTCCTACCGTGTCGCGCTGGTTCCGCGTGTCCGACTCGTTCAGCCCCTCAGGCTCGCAAACCACAATCTCGCCGTGCTCGTTCTCCACCACCGCGCCCAGAACCTGCAACGCAAGCAGCGCCGCCTGCTGCTCCGCGGCCTTTTTGTTCGGTCCCCAGCACGAGGGATATCGCTGTCCGCCCAGATCGACGCACAACTCAAAGCACTTGGCGTGGTCCGGGCCTTTCTCGTCCAGAACCAGATACACCGGGCTTTGCCCGAAGCGCACCTGCGAAACCTGCTGCAAGACGCTCTTGAAGTTCTCCTGGTGCCCGCTGGCAAAGGCCCGCCGCACCATCGGCTCCAGCAGCGGCGTCAAAAACTTCCGCGCCGACTCGATCCCACCATCCAGATAGATCGCCCCGATGATCGACTCAAGCAGCGCCGCCACTAAACTCGGCGGCAGAACCTTGTGAACCTTCATCCCTTTGCCCAAGAGCAAGAACTCTTCCAGACCCAGTTGGCTCGCCAGCACCGCGCACGTCTGCCGGCTCACCACCGTGCTCTTGATCTTGGTCATCTCGCCTTCGAGAAGGTCCGGGTACAGCGAGTAGACCATCTCGCAGCACGCAAGCCCCAGCACCGCATCGCCCAAAAACTCCAACCGCTCATTGCTCGCCCTTCGAGTTTCGGCGATCGAAGCGTGCGTGAGCGCTCGTCGCAGCAGCGAAATCTGCGAGAACGAATAACCAATTCGCGACTGGATCAGTTCTTCCGCGCCGGTCATGGGAGCGTCCACTGGCTCGCCGCAGACCCGTGCCGAACGGTCCACAGCCACCAAGCACCACCGATCGGTCCGCGCACCGCAGACCGCGAAGGGCTTTGGACGCCTTTGCTCGCCGGTCGCCTCACACATATTGCCCACTTCCGGGCAAGACATGGGGGAAAGCCTCTTCGAACCTTCCCCGGCGGCCGACGAGCAATCGCGACCAAACAGGCTCAACATCGGCACGACTTGTTGGAGCCAGAAAGCACTGACTCGGCGGAACCGCCGACCAACCGAGCGCGAGTACACCCCCGTTCGGCCCAAAGAACATACCACAAATCTGGCGGTGTGTAAACCACTCCGGGCAGATTCTCGGCTCAAAGCCGCATCATTGAGGCAGATTGCCCGTGAAAGCGCCAGAACCTAGCCCCGCGTCCCATAACACCACCCAACCAATCCTTCACTCTTGGGCCCAACCCGCCTAACCTTCCAGCCCTTCACCCTGACCCCGAGAACACGACATGGGCATCCACTACGAGCGTAAAGTCAGCATTGTCCGCCGCAAGCGCCGGATCGGCTTTCGCGCACGAATGAAGACCGCCAACGGCCGCAAAATGATCAATCGCAAGCGCCGTGTCGGTCGCATGATCAACGTCGCCGACAAATGATCGGATGAACTCAGCCACTCGGCCCGAACGAATGCGGCCCGCGCGAGCGGCAAAGCCCCAGCGCGGCTTCAACAAGACATCTGCTCACCTGCCGAACGCCTGTCAGCCCGCGCGATGCCCGTGCGTCGCTTGATATCGGTGTCGCTCGCACCCCACTCAACCATTCAACCGCTGGCCGAACCGTGTGCGTCTTGCACCGTTGGTTTCACGTCCGGCCGGCTCGAAGCGTCGTAGCCCTCAGCGCACGATCCATCGTTGTAGTGTTGCATCACCCAGCCCAACTGATCCGCGGCGTAGAGATCCGAGAAGGCGCTCACGCAGTCCGGGCAATACCGGCTGCCGATCCCGGCGTTCAACTCTTCGATCGCCTTCGCCGCGGCCTCCGGCCCAATCTCATGCCGGTACGGCCGATGGCTGGTCAGGGCATCGAAGGTGTCCACCACCGCAAAGTATCGAGCACCCGGCGGAATCGCCTCCCCCTTCAGCCCATCCGGATAGCCCTTGCCGTCGATGCGCTCGTGATGGTGCCGCACAAAGTTCAGCACGATCGGGTCGTTCTCGCCCAAACCCACCAGCCGAGCGTGCCCGCGCATCGGGTGCGTCTTGATGACCTCAAACTCGGCCTCGGTCAACTTCCCCGGCTTCTTCAAGATACCGTCTGGCACGTCCAACTTGCCCAGGTCATGCACCGCCGCAGCGTGCGTCACACGCCGCAGAATGTCGTCCGACACGCCCAACTTCTCAGCCAGCATGCGCGTGTACAACACCACCCGCCCCGTGTGCGCGGCCGTAGAGCCGTCCTTCACTTCGATCTGCTTCAACAAAGACTGCAGCGTGTTGTTGTCCATGTGTGCTCGGCCAAACCGCGTGAGAGCCTCTTTGCATTGAAGGCCCTTGTGCCTCAGTTCTGAGCTGCGCTGCGATCGTTCGGGAACGCAGCGGCCCGTTCTTTGGCCCGCTCGCGACGCTGAGACTCGATCGTGGTCAGCACGTCGGCCTGATGATCGGCGTGATAACTGGACCGAACCAGCGGCCCAGACTCAACCACCTTGAACCCGATCTCACGGCCCAGTCTGCCGAACTCAACAAACTGCGCGGGTGTCACCCATCGGTCGATCGGCAGGTGATTCCGCGTCGGCTGCAGATACTGCCCAATCGTGAGAATGTCGCACGCGTCCGGCTCTGGCCCCGATGGCCCAGCCGTGCTGGTCGCGGCCTGCACGTCGCGCATCAGCGCCACAACCTCTTCGTCTTTCTCACCGATGCCAACCATGATGCCCGTCTTGGCGACCACACCGCGGGCCTTCACACGCCGAAGCAGCTCGAGCGAGCGATCAAACTTGGCGCTCGGTCGAACCGCCGGGTACATCCGGCGCACCGTTTCCAGATTGTGGTTGATGATGTGCGGGCGCGCCTCGATCACACGCTCCAGGGCCTCTTGGTTGCCCTCAAAGTCCGGGATCAGCACCTCGATCGAAAGATCCGGGCACAGCACCCTTGTCCGCTCGATCGTCTCGGCCCACAGCGATGCACCACCATCCGAGAGTTCGTCCCGATTCACCGACGTGATGACGATGTGTTTCATGTGCGAGTCGTCGCACATCAACCGAAGCGATTCGGCCACACGCCGTGGCTCGTCTAGGTCCAGCGTCGCCGGCCGGCCCGTCTTCACGTTGCAAAAGCCGCACGCACGCGTACATGTATCGCCGAGAATCATGATCGTCGCCACGCCGCGTGACCAACACTCGCCCATGTTCGGGCATCCGGCCTCTTGGCAGACCGTGTGCAAGCGATGCGTCTCAACGATGGACCGCAGGCGCTCAAAGCCCGGCCCCCCCGGCACCTTCGCTCGCAACCAATCCGGCTTGCGCTTCTGCGCCAGCTGTTGCGGTCCAGCGTCAGCGTTGTTGAGCACCATCGACGAAAGCGAAACCAGCGGCCGATCGACTCGCTTGAGCGGATCGCCGCCCAGCGGACGCGGGTGCCGCTGCAAGGTTCGAGTGACACCGGGTGCGACCCCACCCGATCGCTCCGGCGAACCGCCCGATCCCGCGGCCAAGGCGGCCTCACCCTGATCCGAAGCTCCCGTCACGCGGTCCGCAACTCCGCCAACAGAGGGCTGGCGGATCGACCCGCCGCCATCCTCTGGCAGTCGTTCCGGCATAGGTGCAGAGACCTTTGGTTCCATGAGCACCCAGATAGTAGGAATCCGGTAGTGGCAACCGGGCGAGCGAAGCCGACCCCTCACTTCCCAGTCCGCGCCAACAAGCATCAGGCGCAAAGATCGTTCAGAACCCGCTTTGCGATCAGTTTTTGCGCTCTCCGATTGCGGGCCGGGGGGGGCGAGAGCCGATAGAACCGACATCTGTAGCCCGCCAAGGCGGGAGTTATCGCTCTCCTCGCGCTCGTGAGCCGAGCCGAATTGAGCGTTCGACCGTGTGGAGAGCCGATCGTGCAGCACCAGCCAGTCTCAGCATCACCAGACGTTCGATCGGTCCAGCGACTGCTCGCGCGCGCCGCTCGCACCGCCGCAGGAACGGCCTGCGCCCTGGCCGCT
>JBGSRG010000176.1:0-2382 GCA_041737685.1 Phycisphaerales bacterium
GGGAGAGCGTGTCCGGTGTCGTTCGCGGCTCGAAACGGGCGCGGTAGTAATCAACACACTCGGTGTAGACACTGCCCGTGGGCCACACCTGCGTGCCGCGGTTCGAGACCATGGTCAGACGAAAGGGCGAGTCCGCGCAGATGGCCTCGAGCTCTGCGGCGAGTTCGAACGGAGGGATCGTCGAGTCGAGGTAGACATCGCAGCCAACGACTTTCGACGTGCTGTTGACAAACGTGCGGATGAACTCGGGGGTGGTCGGGCGTGGGAGGCGTTTGAGGTGATTTGGTGCGCTCGCTTTGGCGTTGCTTGCTGAGCCACGATCCGAAGCAGGCGCAACCGTGGTTGGCTTGTTGCCCAGATTGTCCTTGATCGCTCGCGTGAACCGCTCGGTGTTGACGGGCGGCTGAGAGGACGAGCGGTTGAAGTCGCCGGTGTGAACGCCAGATTCGAGCGTGGTGAGCAGCGCGTTCTCGATCGTCGCGGCGTGTGAACTCAATCCCAGGTGTCGCAGCAGCATCAGGCCCGAAAGGATCAGGCTCGTGGGGTTGGCGATGCCCTTGCCCGCGATGTCCGGCGCTGTGCCGTGCACGGCCTCAAAGATCGCGATGTGCTTGCCGATGTTAGCGCTTGGCGCAAAGCCCAGTCCGCCGACGAGCCCCGCGCACAGGTCGCTGACGATGTCGCCCTGCAGGTTGGGCAGCACAATCATGCGGTAGCGTGTGGGATCGACGACGAGGTTCATGCACAGGGCGTCAACGATGACGTCGGCGTTCTGAATGGCGGGATACTCCGCCGCAACAGCGCGGAAGCGGTCAAGGAACAGACCGTCGGTCATCTTCATGATGTTGGCCTTGTGGCCGCAGTGAACCAGCGGGATGCCCAGGGCTTCGGCGGTGCGAAAGGCGAAGCCGTGGATCGCGTCGCAGCCCGGAGCGCTGATGAGTCGTTTGCACTGGATCATGTCGTTGCTGAGCCGGTGCTCAACCCCGCCATAGGTGTCCTCGATGTTCTCGCGCACCACCACCATGTCGATGGGGATGCCAGCGCGGGAGTGGATCGTCTCGACGCCCGGCAACGACTTGAAGGTGCGCAGGTTGGCGTAGGTCGAGAAGAGCTTTCGCATGGTCACGTTGATGGATTTGCCACCCGAGCCGCTGGGCGTCTCCATCGGACCCTTGAGCAAGATGCCGCACGATTCGATCTGTGCGACGGCCTCGTCGGTCAGGCCGCGGCTGTTGCCCTTACTAAAGACGGCTGCGCCCGCCTCAACGGGAACGAACTCCACTCCGCCGCCAGCCCTGTCCACGCCGGCTTCGCGGAAGAGGTCGAGCGTGGCGTTCATGATCTCGGGGCCGATGCCGTCGCCGGGTGCAACGGCGATGCGAAGGCTGGACATTTTGTGTGTTCCTTGTCTGAGTGAAGCGGCGGCCGTTGAATCTTGGCCGGGGGGATGAGGACGAAGTTATGCTCGAACAGTGCGGCCCGAGGCCGAAGCCGAAGGCGGTTCAGCCAGGCCGCGAGTGCATCGTATTCCGGTGCGGGCGTGAACGATCATGGGTGGGCGTTCGCAGAAGTCGGCCCCGAGGAATCAAGGGGCGCGGTTGCCCGCCGAAGACGGTCGCCGATGGCGAGCCACAGGGAAGTGTCGCTGGGGATCGATTCAATGACGATGCGGCCCACGCTTGTTGCGTCCGCTTCTCGCAGCGCTTCATACAGCATCGTGGCGTAGTGCTCAGGATCCGCCGGCATGGCGAAGAACGCGTCGTCTGGCCCGGCGAGTGAGGTCTTGAGCGAGTGCGACATGATCGCCAGCGGCTCATGCGGAAAGGTGAGCAAAGACGTGATCTGCTCGGCCGAGAGAAGTTGGGCGGGTGTCTGCGGTGCGTAGTGACGGGGCAAAGTCCCGGGCGATGCGAGCGCTGCGGCCCTTGGTTGCACCGTGCCGGGTGTGGAGTGCCGGGACAGGTTCGGATCGTCTTGGGCGGCGAATGCGGGTCGAACGCCAATGACCCTTTCGATCTCTTCGGGTGTGATCGCGCCGGGCCGCAGGATCATCGGCTGCGGTCCGGCCAGTGAGAGCACCGTGGACTCGATCCCGACGCGTGACGATCCACGGCCTCCGTCAAGAATCAGCAGATCGGCCGTAGGAAACTCTGATCGCACGTGCGCAGCGCGCGTCGGCGAAACATGTCCCGATCGGTTGGCGCTGGGCCCCACCAGCGGTCCACCAAACTCAAAGAGCAGCGCCAGTGTCAGAGGATGATCCGGGCATCGCAGCGCCACGTTGGGGCCGCCGCCGGTCACCGCGTCGGGGACTATGGCCGAGCGCGGCAGCACGATCGTCAGCGGGCCGGGCCAGAACACCCGCGTGAGCAACGCAGC
>JBGSRG010000199.1:0-10940 GCA_041737685.1 Phycisphaerales bacterium
GCGGCACGGTCGAACTGGCCTAAGTCGGTCGTAAACACAGATTTCAGAAGAGTTTACACATGCCACCCGCACTTGTGCGGGTGGCTTTTTGTTGCGAACGGCTGGCGAATGGATTGGCCAACGAGGTAAGCGGGCTCGTGCTGGCATCTGGCCACCATCAACCGACAGTCTTGCGTCCGTGCGGTTTGGGTGGCGTCTGTGGCCTTGGCTGAGAGAAACTGCTGCTTGTTTTCGATGAAAGTGCCCCCTGGGTAGGGTGGCTCGGAGAGCGGGCCTGGTCATTCTTGGGCAAGGAATCGCGCAACCCTCGCCGGGGGGGCTTGAATCGCGGGGTCGGAGTAGATAAACTCATGGATTCGACTCCGCGCAGAACGAGGGTTGACGGGCCTTTGAGCGACATTGCAAATACCACATTTTAACGGCCACTCCCGGCCGAGTCGGTGATCGCACCGACGCTTATCGACACCATCGCGAGGTACTGGATGGCAGCGACGAACGTGCGCAACTTCTCGAAACTCGGTGACGGCGCCCAGGTTCCGAACCTCACGAGGGTTCAGACTGATGGCTACGTGCGCTTTTTGCAGGCCGACAAAGGCCCGCACGATCGCAATCCCGAGTGGGGCCTTGAGTCTCTGCTTCGAGAAGTTTTCCCGATCGAGAGTTACGACGGAACGATGAAACTCGAGTACGAGCACTACCTGCTCGAAGAGCCGCGATACACGCCCGACGAGTGTCGCGAACTTCGGCTGACGTTCGGCCTGCCGTTTCGCATCGGCGTTCGGCTGACGCGCGAGGGTCACGATCCGGTTTCGGACGAGATCTTTCTGGGCGAGTTCCCGGTGATGATGGGCGGTGGCGAGTTCATCGTGAACGGTGCCGAGCGCGTCATCGTCAGCCAGTTGCACCGCTCGCCGGGCGTGGACTTCAGTTCTCACACCGAGGCTGATCGTCCGTTGCACTCGGCGCGCATCATCCCTGAGCGCGGCTCGTGGATTGAACTTGAGGTGACCAAGAAGGACGTGCTGGCGATGCGGATCGACCAGTCGACCAAGCTGGCCGCGACAACGTTCTTGCGATGTCTGGACGAGTCGATCAGTTCGACCGAGGATCTGCTGGGGCTGTTCTACGAGATCAGCGAGATCGCGGCGGACAAGGTGCGTGCCGAGCATTGGGCCGCGGCGAGCATCGTGGACACCGAGACGGGCGAGGAACTGGTTCACGTTGGTCGTCAGATCGGCGAGAACGCCGAGAAGATCAACGCGTCGAGCCTGAAGAAGGTTCGCATCATCCAGAACCCTTCGGACCCGTTGATCTTGAACACGGTGGCCGAGGAGAAGTTGGAGCAGTTCGCCGAGCAGGGCGACAACGACTACGAGCGGGCGCTGATCAAGGTCTACACGAAACTGCGGCCGGGCAACCCGCCGCAGGTTGACAAGGCCAAGCAGTTGTTCCTCGAGAAGTTCTACGACGATGCGCGGTATCGCCTGGGTCGCGTGGGCCGGTTCCGCATCAACCGCAAGTTCAACCTGAACATTCCTGAAGACGCGATGTTCATTCGCGCGGAGGACTTCCTCAAGGTTGTGACGTATCTGCTCGACCTTCGCAGCAAACGCCCCGACGCCAAGACGGGCCGGCCGATCGCGCAGGTGGACGATATTGACCACCTGGGCAACCGCCGGCTTCGCACGCTGGACGAGTTGGCCGTTGAGGAGCTTCGCAAGGGCTTCTTGAAGTTGAAGCGCACGGTGCAAGAGCGCATGAGCGTGAAGGACCCAGACGAGCTGGCCAAGGTCGCGGACCTTGTGAACTCCAAGAGTATTTCGAGCGCGATCGACTTCTTCTTTGGGCGCAGCGAACTCTCGCAGGTGGTCGATCAGACCAACCCGCTGAGTTCGCTTGTACACGAGCGCCGGTTGTCGGCGCTCGGGCCGGGCGGCCTGAACCGCAAACGCGCCGGGTTCGAGGTGCGTGACGTTCACATCTCGCACTACGGGCGCATCTGCCCGATCGAGACGCCCGAAGGCACGAACATCGGTCTGATCAGTTCGCTGGGCATCTACGCCTCGGTGGACGATTACGGCTTTATCCGCACGCCCTATCGCACCGTGAAAGACGGCAAGTTGACGGGCAAGTTGATCGAACTTCGTGCGGACGAGGAGATCAAGGCGGTTCTTGCACCTGCTGATGCGCTCGACGCCGAAGGTAAGTTGCGCAAGGGCAACATCATGGCGCGGGTGGATGGCGAACTGACCGAGATCGACTCGGGCAGTGTGGAGTTCTTGGACATTGCGCCCAAGCAGATTGTGGGTGTTTCGGCGGCGCTGATCCCGTTCCTTGAGCACGACGACGCGAACCGGGCGCTGATGGGCTCGAACATGCAGCGTCAGGCGGTGCCGTTGATCAAGATCGATCCTCCCTGCGTGGCCACGGCCATGGAGAAGGAGGTCGGTATGAACTCGGGCATGATCGTCAAGGCCAAGAACGCCGGCACGATCACGTTCGTGGACGCGACGCGGATCATCATCAACAACTCGGACGAGTACGTTCTTCGCAAGTTCGCCGGGTTGAACGAGCGGACGTGCCTGAACCAGCGGCCGGTTGTGAAACTGAACCAGAAGGTGGCCAAGGAGCAGATCATCGCCGACGGTCCCAGCACCAAGATGGGTGAACTGGCGATCGGCAAGAACGTGATGGTCGCGTTCAACACCTTCGACGGGTACAACTTCGAGGATGCGATCGTCATCAACGAGAAGATCGTGAAGGACGACGTGTTCACGAGCATCCACATCGACTCGTTCGACGTGGAGATTCGCGAGACGAAACTGGGCCGCGAAGAGTTCACTCGCGACATTCCGAACGTCAGCGAGAAGATGCTGCGGAACCTCGACGAGCACGGAGTGATCCGTATCGGCGCACGCGTTGGGCCGAGCGACATCCTTGTCGGCAAGGTCAGCCCCAAGAGCAAGAGCGAACTGACACCCGAAGAGAAGTTGCTGCACGCCATCTTCGGCCGGGCCGGCGAGGACGTGAAGAACGATTCGCTCGAGGTGCCCGCGGGCGTCGAGGGCATCGTGATCGGTGCTAATCGGTTCAGCCGGCGCATGCACCTGACGGCGGACCAGAAGAAGCGGCTGAACGCCGAGATTGTCGAGTACGAGGCCGAGATGGACTCTCAGGCCGTGTCGCTCTTCAAGCAGATGATCGCGATCGTGAACGATCAGGTCGGCACCGAAATGGTCGACCCGAGCACTCGACAGAAGGTCGGTGCCAGCGACATTCAAGAGGTCATTATCGAGCAGATCGAGAACTTTGATCTCAAGTGGATCAAGGGCAGCAAGGAGACTCGCGAAGAGGCCGAGCGGACCTACGGCCAGTTCTGGCCGCGTATCCAAGCCAACCGCAAGGAGAAGGGTCGCAAAGTTGGGCACATGAAGCGCGGCGACGAATTGCCGACGGGCGTGCTTGAGATGGTGAAAGTCTACATCGCGACCAAGCGGCACTTGTCGGTGGGTGACAAGATGGCCGGTCGGCACGGCAACAAGGGCGTGATCGCCCGGATCGTGCCCGAAGAGGACATGCCGTACATGGAGGACGGCACGAGCGTTGAGGTTCTGCTCAATCCTCTGGGCGTCCCTAGCCGCATGAACGTTGGGCAGATTCTCGAAACGCACCTGGGTTGGGCGGCGCGCGTGCTGGGGTTCCAGGCCGTGACGCCGGTGTTCGACGGCGCGAGCGAGGATGAGGTCCACGTCGCGGTGGAAGAGGCCAACAAACACGTTGCCGATCGACTCGCTGAGTTTGAGAAGGCCGGCAAGGCGCCGAACTGGCGAGAACTGCTGGCCCGAATGCCGCGCGGCGGAAAGATCCAGTTGTACGACGGTCGCACGGGCGAGCCGTTTACGCAGAAGACGACCGTTGGCTATATGTACATGCTCAAGTTGCACCACCTGGTAGATGACAAGATCCACGCGCGGGCAACGGGTCCGTACTCGCTGATCACGCAGCAGCCGCTGGGCGGCAAGGCCCGCACGGGCGGCCAGCGGTTTGGCGAGATGGAGGTGTGGGCGCTGGAGGCCTACGGCGCATCGTACATCCTTCAAGAGTTGCTCACGGTCAAGTCGGACGATGTTGAGGGCCGGACCAAGATCTATGAGAGCATGGTGAAGGGCACCAACACGCTTGAGGCGGGCATGCCCGTGGCGTTTGACGTGCTGTGCAACGAGATCAAGGGCTTGGGCATGAACATCACGCTTGAGAAGCGGAACGACGAAGGCGTGAGTTTGCTGTAACGCTTCGAGTTCTGATCGCTTCGCAATCGGGCTTGATCGCTGCGG
Source organism: Phycisphaerales bacterium (assembly GCA_041737685.1). Lineage (GTDB taxonomy): Bacteria > Planctomycetota > Phycisphaerae > Phycisphaerales > UBA1924 > JAHBK01. Next base: position 4,335 of record JBGSRG010000199.1, read on the forward strand.
CATCTACCGGCCAACGACAGCCTCACAGTAAAGATCGGTCTCGGCACGAATCCACAATCCCTTGGCGGCACCTACCGCGGGAGTAAAGAACGAATGGTCAACGAGAGCGTTTACGATCGCGTCAACGACTACAGCGGTGTCAAGATCACGCTGGCCAGCCCGAACGACATTCGTTCGTGGTCGTACGGCGAGGTCAAGAAGCCCGAGACGATCAACTACCGCACCTACCGGCCTGAGAAGGACGGTCTGTTCTGCGAGCGAATCTTCGGGCCTGAGCGCGATTACGAGTGTGCGTGCGGCAAGTACAAGGGAACGAAGTACAAGGGCATCATCTGCGACCGCTGCGGCGTGAAGGTGACGCATTCGCGCGTGCGGCGCAAGCGCATGGGCCACATCAACCTCGCGGCTCCGATCGTCCATATCTGGTTCTTCAAGGCCATGCCCAGCCGCTTGGGCAACCTGCTGGCGATGAAGACCAGCGACATGGAAAAGATCGTCTACTTCCAGGACTACGTGGTCACCGATCCGGGCGACACCGAGCTCAAGTTCAAGCAGGTGCTCACGGAAGAGGAATGGCGCGTCAACTTCGAGAAGTACGGCAATGCTTTCAAGGCGATGATGGGCGCCGATGCCGTGCGAGAGTTGCTCGAGAAGACCGACCTCGACAAGCTCGCCGAGGAACTCCGCGAGGATCTGAAGAACACGCGCAGCAAGCAGAAGATCAAGGACCTGGCAAAGCGCCTGAAGATTGTGGAGCAGATCCGCGGATCAGAGAACGATCCGACGTGGCTGGTGATGGACGTGATCCCCGTGATCCCGCCCGATCTTCGTCCGCTGGTGCTGCTGGAGAGCGGCAACTTCGCGACCAGCGATCTGAACGATCTGTACCGTCGAATCATCAACCGCAACAACCGGTTGAAGAAGTTGATGGACCTCAACGCGCCCGAGGTCATCATCCGCAACGAGAAGCGGATGCTGCAGCAGGCGGTTGATGCCCTTTTCGACAACAACCGGTGTCGGCGTCCGGTGCTTGGCTCCTCCAATCGGCCGTTGAAATCACTGACGGACATGATCAAGGGCAAGCAGGGCCGCTTCCGCGAGAATCTGCTCGGCAAGCGCGTCGATTACTCGGCTCGGTCGGTCATTGTCGTCGGGCCGGAACTCAAACTGCACCAGTGCGGCCTGCCCAAGAAGATCGCGCTCGAACTCTTCCAGCCGTTCATCATCCGCAAACTCAAAGAGCACGGACTGGCCGACACCATCAAAAGCGCCAAGCGGATGCTCGAGCGCCGCGACGCCGAGGTGTGGGACATTCTTGAAGAGGTGATCTATCAGCACCCGGTGCTGCTCAATCGCGCTCCCACGCTGCACCGAATGGGCATCCAAGCCTTTGAGCCCGTGCTGGTTGAGGGCAACGCGATCCGTATTCACCCGCTGGTCTGTTCGGGCTTCAACGCCGACTTCGACGGCGACCAGATGGCCGTCCACCTGCCGCTCTCGGTAGAGGCGCAGACCGAAGCGCACGTTCTGATGATGAGCACGCACAACATCTTCGGCCCGGCGAACGGCAAGCCCATGATTTCGCCCAGCCAGGATATCGTGATGGGCGTGTACTTTGTGAGCATGATGGCTCCGGACACGCGTCCCGACGAGAGCCTGATGCGGTTCAAGGACCGCATGGAGGCGATTCTCGCCTACGAGCAGGGCAAGATCACGATGCACGAGCGCATCGTTGTTCGGCTCGAAGGTTTCAAGGAGGTTGTGCAAGACCAGGGCAAGCCGCCCGAGCGGATGCCCACCAACCAGCGCATCATCACCGCCGTGGGGCGGCTGTTGTTCAGCGAGATTCTTCAGCCGGGCATGCCGTTCTACAACTGCACGCTGGGCAAGAAGGGTTGCGCACGCGTGGTTGACGACGTGTACAACTACTGCGGCCGATCGGCCACGATCGACCTGCTCGACCGTCTGAAGGAGATTGGTTTCAAGCAGTCCACCGTCGCCGGGCTCTCCTTCGGCATCACAGACCTGCGCGTGCCCGAATCGAAGCAGGCGCTGATCGGTGAGGCTCAGAAGAAGGTTGACCGCGTTGAGAAGAACTTTGGCCGCGGTCTGATCACCGAGCGTGAGCGCTACAACCAGTTGCTGGACATTTGGTCGCACTGTCGCGAGCAGGTGACCAAGGCTCTTATCGAGACGCTGAAGCGGGATACCCGCGACGACAACGGCAACGAACTACCGCCCAACGACAAGAACGGCAAACTCTACTTCAACCCTGTCTACCTGATGTCCGACTCGGGCGCCCGCGGAAACGTCAGCCAGTTGCAGCAGTTGGCGGGAATGCGCGGCCTGATGGCCAAACCCAGCGGCGAGATCATCGAGACGCCCATCCGGGCCAACTTCCGCGAAGGCCTGCACATTCTCGAGTACTTCTCGAGCACGCACGGTGCACGCAAGGGCTTGGCCGACACGGCGCTCAAAACGGCCGACTCGGGCTATCTCACTCGCAAACTCTGCGACGTGGCCCAGAGCGTGATCGTCAGCGAGTACGACTGCGGCTCGAAGCGCGGCATCGACAAGCGGGCCGTGTTCAAGGGCGAAGAGATTGCAGTCTCGCTCAGCGATCAGATTTTCGGTCGAGTCAGCGTTGTTCCGATTCACGATCCGATGACCAACGAGGTGATCGTCCACGTCAACGAGATGATCTCGATGGAGGCGGCCAAGCGGATTGAAGATCGCATGGGCCGCGACGTGGCCGTCATGGTTCGTTCGCCGCTGACCAGCGAGAGCCGCACTGGCTGCTCGGTGCTGGACTATGGCATGGACATGTCGACCGGTCGTCTTGTCGAGCCGGGCATGGCCGTGGGCATCATCGGTGCGCAGTCGATCGGTGAGCCGGGCACGCAGTTGACGATGCGTACCTTCCACACGGGCGGTATCGGCTCTCGCGAGATTCTCGCCAGCGATATTCGCGCCACGTTTCCCGGAATGGTCGAGATCCGCGACTGTGCCGAGAAGCCGGCCAAGGACGACGACGGAAACGACGTGCTTGTTGTGCTCAAGCGCAGCGGCGAGATTGCCATCCTCGACGCCAAAGGGCGCGAGGTCGAGAAACACAAGATTCCGTACGGTGCCTACTTGTCGGTCAAGAACGGCATCGAGATCAAGAAGGGCCAGCAGTTGGCCAAGTGGGATCCGCACCGCGTGCCGATCCTTGCCGAAAAGGACGGTGTTGTTCGCTACGTCGATATCGAGATCGACGAGACCGTGCGAGAGGAAGACGCGGGCGAGGGTCGAAAGGCACTCAGCATCATCGAGCACAAGGGCGACAAGCGCCCGCAGATTCAGGTCGTCGACAAGGACGGCAACATTCTGGACTACCACTTCCTCCCGGCCAAGGCCCGTATCGAAGTGACCGACGGTCAGACTCTGAACGCCGGGCAGATGCTCGCACGTCAGCCTCGACAGGCGAATCGCTCACAGGACATCGTGGGTGGTCTGCCACGCGTGACGGAGATCTTTGAGGCCCGCAGGCCCAAGGATCCAGCCGTGATGGCGACGGTCTCGGGCCGCGTTGAGATTCACGCCGACAAGCGCAAAGGCAAGATGACCATCCGCGTCATCTCCGAGTCGGGTATCGAGAAAGACCACCACGTTCCGCAAGACCGTCACTTGCTCGTCCACACGGGCGACATGGTCTTTGCGGGTCAGCCTCTGACCGAAGGTCCGCTGGATCCTAAAGAGATCCTGTTGATCAAGGGTGAGGAAGCGCTGTGGGCGTACATGATCGATGAGGTGCAGAACGTGTACCGCGCTCAGGGCGTGGGCATCAACGACAAGCACATCGAAGTTATTCTGTCGCAGATGCTCCGCAAGGTTCGCATCGCAAGCCCCGGCGACACCGACATGCTCCCGCAAGACGTGGTGGATCGCTTCGAGTTCCGGCAGAAGAATTCTCGGATCATGGACATGGTCCGAATCACCGATGCCGGTGGCACGGATCTGCCGATGGATGCGCTTGTCAGCAAGCACGAGATTCGGGAAGCCAACGCCAAAGCCGAGGCTCTGGGCAAGGACACGGCCAAGGCCAAGAAGGCCAAGCCCGCTTCGGGTCAGACGCTTCTGTTGGGCATCACCAAGGCCGCGCTTTCGAGCGAGTCGTTCCTCTCTGGTGCGAGTTTCCAGGAGAGCACCAAGGTGCTCACCGAGGCGGCTCTGCGCGGCGCAGAGGACACGCTCATCGGTCTGAAAGAGAATGTCCTGCTCGGCCATCTCATTCCCGCCGGTACGGGCTTCAAGCCGTACCAGTCGATCTTGCCGAAACTGCTCACGGACCCGGACAATGGGTATGAGTATGACGAGGATCTGGCGTTGCTCGACGAAGCCGCGCACGCGGCAGAAGCGGTCGGCGCACGTATGGGCGGCTCGGTGGGTGTGCCTCAGGTCGAGATTCCGCTTGCCGACGGCGCAACACGCAGCGTGTAAGCGGGCCGCGAGCAGATGATGTCATGCCAGACGCCGCTTCCGTTCGGGGAGCGGCGTCTTTCACATAGCAACACGACCGGCAGTGCCGTTGATCTCCCGGTACACCGATACCGATCGACATGCAAGACGCCACAGAGTTTCGGCTCGGGCCTGCTCGCGTTGTCACCGCGGATCGGTAGGTCCATTGGCATCGCAGCCAGACTTTGGCGGTGCGTCGTTCACGTCGAACTCGGTGCGGCCGGTCTTGAGCATGAGCCGAACGAACGGCTCGCACAGCGAGCACGACGTGCAGCAACCGGTCGCGTCCTTCAGCGCTTGCAGATCAAGCCCACGCGACTGTGCGATCGCTCGCAGGCGCTCGAAGGAGAGATCGTGGCAGATGCAGGCGCGAACGGTCATCGAACCCCAACTCCTTTACCAGAGTGGCCTTCGGTCACCACCGCGTGCGCCCGCGTTGGTGCCTCGCACTGATCGGGGATCGTATCGCGGGCGATGCGGGCCTCCGTCTACGCTCTGGCGGCGTTCGCAGACCTCGATTGAGCGTGCCGCTTGTCCGGTGTTTGCCCAAGAGAGTAGCGACCCGCAGATCCGCCGCGTGAGGAGCACCAACCATGAGCAAACTCGCAGATGTTCAACTCATTGTCCTTGACGTTGATGGTGTCCTGACCGACGGTTCGATCATGCTCGACGATTCTGGGCGGGAGACCAAGCGCTTCAACGTTCGCGACGGGCTGGGCATCGCGGTATGGATGCGGCTGGGCTTTCACATCGCTGTGGTCACTCGCCGTTCAGGCGGAGCGCTTCAGCACCGGATGCGAGAACTGGGCGTGACTCACGTTGTGCAAGGCTCGCAAGACAAGGGTACTGCGGTCGGATCGATCTGCGAGTCGCTCGGCGTCACACTGGAACACACCGCCTTCGTTGGCGACGATTGGCCCGATCTTTCCGCGATGGTTCGCGTGGGACTGCCCGTGGCCGTGGGCGATGCGGATTCGCGAGTCAAGTCTGCGGCGAAGCTGACGCTCTCTCGAGCGGGCGGACACGGCGCGGTGCGTGAACTGATCGACTCGATTCTGGAAGCCAAAGGCCTAATGGGGGAGGCTGTTGCTTCGTTCTTGCCGCGGGCGGGTTTGTAGCAAAAGAGCACCCGACCAAACCGCTGCGCGCAGGCGAGTGGGCAAAGCAGCGTGCAGAAGGTGGTTCCGTCACCGAGTTGCAGCGGCAAATGAAAGACCCCCGCTCGATACTCTCGAGCGGGGGTCATAAGAATCAAATCAAACCCATCAAGCCGAGACGGTGCGAATCACCGCTGGCTTATGGGCAGGGCGTGCCGAGATTGCTGGACCAGTCGCCGTTGAAGGAGAGCAGGTCGAGCAGGTCAACCGTGCCGCTGCCGTCATAGTCGCCCAGCGTTCCGGCGGGCACCATGGTGCCAAGGTTTCCCGACCACTCGCCGTTGAATGAGAGCAAGTCGAGCAGATCGACCTGGCCGTCATCATTATAGTCGCCGGGGCAGGGCGGGTTGACCATTGGGCATGGTGACGCGGCGGGACAGGGCAGCATCGTCACGTCGGCGATCTCGATGAACTGATTGCCCGGGAAGGCCATTTCATCAGAGAAGTTGATCAAGCGCGGGTCGCCGAGGCTTGCCGCACCGACCGAAGCGCCCAGAACCTGGTTGGAAACAAAGTCGCCGTTGGTACCGTTGATGAACGCCGCAACGCGGATCGGGCCGCCCTTCCAGCCGAGCTCGGCGAGGCTGATCTTGACCTCAACACCGGTCGCCACGGCCTGAGCGGCGGTCATGGAGGCCATGTCGCCGGTAACGCCGTCAACGTTGGAGTTGTCGATCGCGACTCCCACCAGGCCGGTTGTGGCGAGGTTGGGGTTGGGCGACTGCGTGCCCAGCGGATCAAACGAGTTGCCCGACAGAATGCGCGGTGCAAACGAGGTGCGAATCTCACCGATGGTTGGCAGATCATTGATGCCGCCGCCCAGAGCGAGATCGCCCTGAACGTCGAGCCCGATCAGGCTCATGGGGTTGAACGCCGTGCCCGCGTTGTGCGGCGTGCAGTTCATCATGCCGTCGTCACGCACGCAGAACTGACCGTTGAAGAACAGCGG
>JBGSRG010000214.1:0-5465 GCA_041737685.1 Phycisphaerales bacterium
GCCGCGAGAATCGGTGTTGGCCCGCGGGAACTGCGAAAGGCGGTCGATGTCCTTCTGCGTGATCATGCCCGCGAGCGTGCCGTCGGCGCGCACGAGCAGGAGTTTCTCGACTTTGTTTTTGTTGAGGACGTGCTCGGCCTCTTCGATGGTCGTCTCGGGCACGGCCGTGACAACGCCGGTGCCGGTCATCACTTGTGCGATTGGTGTGCGATCGTCTTCAACAAACTTGAGATCGCGGCGGGTGAGGATGCCCAGGACTTTGCCGTGGGTTCGCAGTTCACGCGAGCCGTCGGCGGTGACGGGAAAGCCCGAGACGTTGTGCTCGCGCATCAGCCGACGTGCGTGGGCGACGGTGTCGTCGGGACCGAGGGTGATCGGGTCGTCGATGACGCCGTTGGCCGATCGTTTGACCTTGGTGACTTCGCGGGCCTGTGAGTCGATGGAAAGGTTGCGGTGGATGATGCCGATGCCGCCCTCTTGCGCGAGGGCGATCGCAAGGGCCGACTCGGTGACGGTGTCCATCGGCGCGGAGACAAGCGGGATGCGAAGCGAGATGCTGGGCGTGAGGCGGGTGGCGGTGTTCGCGTCTGCGGGCATCACGTCGCTGTATCGCGGCAGGAGCAGAACGTCGTCGAACGTGATGCCGTCGGCGACGATCTTGGTGGTGGCCGGGTCGTCGGCTTCGATGCCGCTGGTTTCTGGGGTGAAGACCGCCGCTGCGTCGGCTGCGGAGCTGTCCGCCGGGCCGGTCGGAAGGTCTGAAGGGCCGTTGCGGGCAGAGATGATTCCGTTGGTCGCCATGAGCATTGATCGCCGCCCGAGGGCGAGAGTCAAATGGCGAGCAGATGACACGGCCTCTGGCGGGCAACCGACGCGGTTCTGGAGCATCCGAAGCGGGCGAGAGGGCTTCGGAAAGCCGGCTGGCCGAGAGCGCTTCTGGTCCCGATTCGTTATGTGAACTGACCCTGCCCCGGTTTGATCGCTTGTTTAGATTGGCCAAAGGTGACCTTGCCCCGCCGCCGCCGGCGAGCCATGATACCAGCGTGAAGACGAAACAGCACATCACTCCTGACCCATTGCACTTTGTGAAATGCGCTTCGGCCCGGCCCGATCGCCTGCTCTGGACCGAGTATCTGTTGAGTAACGGACTTGGCGGATTCTCGCTGGGGACGGCGCTGGGGGTGCCGACCCGGCGGTATCACGGTCTTCTGGTCGCCGCGACGAACCCTCCCGTGGGCCGGGTGATGGCGTTGCATTCGATCGTTGAGCGGCTGGTTGTCCGTGGAGGATCGGTTCGCGGGCGTGCGGGTTTGGGCGAGAAGGAATCGGTGAGCGCAGAGGAGGGTGAGTCTCGTGTGATCGACCTCAGCACGTTTGAGTTTTTGGGAGAGGGGGGAAGTGACGGCAGGACTCTGCACCCCGACGGGTACACGCGACTCGAGAAGTTTGAGCAAGAGGGGCGGGCCGGAAGCAGAAGCGTGCGATGGTGCTTGGGGTTTGAAGATCCGTTGCTCGGGCGTGTGGAGATCATCAAGCGGTTGGCGCTGGTTGAGGGTGTGAACGCCTGCGCTGTGGAGTATTCGGTTCGGTCGACGGATCGAAAGAGTTGGCCAGCGGGTGTAACTGTGGAGCTGCACCTGCGGCCGATGACGCCGATGCGAGACTTTCATGCGCTTCGTCTGCGGGCTGAGTGTGATCGCTACCGGGTTGAGGGTGGAGCGGTGGCTGGAGGGGGCGGGGTCGAGGGCTCAGCGGGTTCAGTTTCGGTTGAGCTCGACGGTCTACGCATGGGCATTGGTGTTCAGCGAGGTGTGTTTACGCATGAACCGCAGTGGTGGTATGGGTGCTTCTATCGCGCAGAGTCTGACCGCGGTCAAGACTGCCGAGAGGACCTGTTCTCGCCGGGCGAGTTTGTGGTTGAGCTCAGGCCGGATCGAACGGGTTTGGCGAAGGCTGAACTTCGTGCGCAGGTTGGCGCAGCGCGCGGGGGCGAGGCAGATGTCGGCATAGCGGATGCGGGTCAGGGCCGCGCCGGGCTGCCGACAGAGACCGACCCGAACATGATTCGGCTTCGAGCGGCTGCGGCGGACTTTGTCGTTCGGCGAACCGCCATTACCCGCGATGCCACGGGAGCGGCCGTGCACGGCGGTACTCACGCCAGCGGATCAAACACACCCGGTGTCTCGGTCATCGCGGGCTATCCGTGGTTCAGCGACTGGGGACGAGACACCTTTATCTCGCTGCCGGGCTTGATGCTGCGGACGGGCCGGTTTGCAGAGGCACAGCGCACGCTCGAGACGTTCGCGGCGTGTCGTTGCGACGGGCTGATTCCCAACGTCTTCAACGATCAGTCGGGCGAGCCTGAGTACAACACCGTCGATGCGTCGTTGTGGTTCATTCACGCTGCGTGCGAGTACGCGCGGCTCTCGGGCGACGATGCCGTGCTGCGCGGCGAGGTGGGTGAGGCTTGCCTCGAGATTGTCGATCACTATCGGCGCGGCACGGCGGGCGGGCCGAAGCACAGCACGCAGTTCAACATCTGTATGGACCCGTTCGATAAACTGCTGATTGCCGGCACCGATTCGACGCAGTTGACGTGGATGGACGCCCGTCGCGACGGCGTGACGTTTACGCCGCGGCATGGCAAACCGGTGGAGATCAACGCGCTCTGGTACAGCGCGCTCACGCTGCTGAGCGAGCATTTGAAGCGGATTCATCCCAAGGACTCGGGCAATCTGCGAGATCTGGCGGGCGTGGTTGGTCCGTCGTTTGCCAGAGCGTTTTGGAACCAGGCGGGCGGATCGGGCGGCTGCTTGTTTGATTGTCTGACGCCCGAGCAGATCGACGGTCGCCCGGCGTGGCGAGCGGTCGACCAGATTCGGCCGAATCAGTTGTTTGGTGTCAGCCTGCCGCGGTCGGCGCTGAGCCGTGCGCAGCAAAGAGCGGTTGTTGCGACCGTGCGCGATCGCTTACTGACCCCGATGGGGGTGCGCACGCTTGACCCGGCGGACCCGGCCTATCGCGGCCGATATGAGGGCCGATTGTTCGATCGCGATGCGGCGTATCACCAGGGCACGGCGTGGCCGTGGCTGCTGGGCGTGTACGCGATGGCGGTGCTTCGCGCGGGTTTGTTTGACGAGCCTTCCCGAGTCGCTGCGGCCCGAGCGCTAGCGCCCATTCTGGCCGAGATGGACGCGGGGGAAGGGTCTGAACGCGGAGGGTGTTTGGGGCAGATCGCTGAGGTGTTTGATGGCAGTTCGCCGCAGCGGGCCGGTGGCTGCCCAGCGCAGGCGTGGTCGGTGGCGGTGACTTTCGAAGCGATGTCGATGATACGCGATAAGGGGGCGTGAACCGGTGGCGGCGCGAGCGTGAGCGGTGCGGCAGATCCTTTATCGCCGGCGCTCGCGCCTAACGCAGTTTGGTCAGTGTCAGTGCCAGAACCACGAGGATGGACGTGACGATCCAGAATCGAGTGACCACCTGCTGCTCGGTCCAGCCGAGCATGTGAAAGTGGTGGTGAATCGGCGCAACGCGAAAGATGCGTTTGCCGGTGCCCGTGCGCTTGCGGGTGTACTTGAACACACTGACCTGCACGACGACCGAACCAATCTCGACCAAGAAGATGCCGCACATCAGCAGCAGCGCGATCTCTTGCCGGATGACCACGGCGACATAGGCCAGCGATCCGCCGAGCGCCAGCGAGCCGGTGTCGCCCATGAACACCTGAGCGGGCGAACAGTTCCACCACAAGAATCCCAGGCACGCCCCAGCGATGGAAGAGACAAAGACCGTGAGTTCCACCGACTCGACGATGTGTGGCACGAGCAGTTGCTGAGCCAACGTCTCTCGACCGGCGATGTAAACGAGCACGGTGAGGCCCGCCGCGATGATCGCTGTGCAGCCGGCACTCAGGCCGTCCATGCCGTCGGAGATGTTGGCGGCGTTCGAGACCCCTGCGACCATGAGCATGGCCAGAGTGACGAACGCCGCACCCGAGAGAAAGAACAAGGACGGATTGATGACGAAGACGCCCTCGCCCTGCTTGATGTAGGTCTTCTGAAACGGCAGGTTCAGCGAGTGACCCGTGAAGGGGGTGGAGGAGGCGTGGTGGTAGAGGAAGACGCCGACCAGCAGGCCCAGACCCAACTGAAAGACCAGTTTTTCCCACGGATGCAGGCCCTGACGGCTGCCGCCCGGGCGTGAGGCCTGTGTGAGTTTGAGCCAGTCGTCGACACCGCCCACCGCCGCGAGCCAGACCATGACGATCAGCGCGAGCACGACGTAGAAGTCTCGCAGGTCGGCGAGCAATCCAGTGGCACCGATGATGGCGCCGCAGATGAGCACGCCGCCCATGGTGGGCGTGTTGGCCTTGGACTGAGCCTTGTTGCGCAGGGCCTCAGAATCAGTGAGACCGGTGTCGCCGATCTTCTTGAGGCGTAGCCAGCCGATGACGGGCCTGCCGCAGAGCACGACGAGGAAGAAGGCCAGTGCCGCCGCGGCGAGCGCTCGAAACTCCAACTGATCGAGGACCATGAAGAGCCAGTCGGCCCGCAGGTCGATGAGCGTTGTCCGTAGTTGGTCGTAGAGGATGTAGAGCATCGTTTCAGAGAATCAGGGCGTGCCGTGAGCGCGGGTCGAGTTGTGCCCTTTGTGAGAACTGAGTGAGGCGGGGCGGTTGAAGGTCGATCGGCTCAGGTTACTTTGGCGGGCTGCGGCTTTGCGGCGGTTTGGATCGCAGGAAAGGCCGTGTTGAGTTCGGGTGAGTTTGGTTTGGCCGAGAAGTGCGACTCCATCGCGGGCACAAGCCGCTCGAGTTCCATGCGGCGTGATCCCTTGAGCAGCACGAGGTCTCCCGGTCGCAGCAGGCGGGCCACGGCTTCGCGATGTTCGGACGATTCGATGGAAGTCAGATGGACGGCGCGATCTGAGGGCCAGCCGCTTGCGTGCAGCGCATCGGCCGCGTGGCGCATGTGCTCACCGATCAGCACGATCAGATCAAGCGGCTGCCGTTCGTCGCTGAGGCTCTGGCCGGTGGCCCGTCCGAGTTGGCTGTGCAGTTCGTCGGCGGTTGGTCCGAGTTCATACATGTCGGCGAGAATGGCCACGCGACGGGCACCGGTGCTTTGGGGCGCTGTGTGCGCGGTATCTGCTGCGGAGGGTTGACGCGTGCGGCTGGCGAACTTGGCGGAGCGCTTCGGCGGCGTGATGGCCAGCAGCGTTCTTATCGCACCGAGCATCGAATCCGGGTTGGCGTTGTAGCAATCCAGCAGCAGCGTGATGGGATCGGCGGCACCATGACCCATGTGCGCATCACGCTGGCACGCGACGGGGCGAACCTCGAGCCGCATCTGCGGCGGGCAGAACGAACTGAGCGCGTCGGCGATCTTGGCCTCGTCAACGTTGAACCTGCGGGCCACGGCGATGGCCGCGAGCGCGTTGAGCGCGTTGTGCTCGCCCGCCATGCT
>JBGSRG010000222.1:0-11663 GCA_041737685.1 Phycisphaerales bacterium
GCGTGGTCATGAGGTCGAGCGCTCGAACGCCGGTGTAGATGGGCTGGGTGACGCGCCCGCGAGCGAGCGGCGAGAGGGGTGTCGGATCGATGGGCCGCTGGGTCAGCGAACCCAGACCGCCGTGCGTGCCGGGCTTGCTGAGCCGGCTGTTCAGGTCGATCGGTCGACCGAGGCCGTCAATGACTCGGCCGAGCAAGCCCTCGCCCACGCCGACGGTCTGCATGGCGTGCAGACCGACGACGCGATCACCGGAACGAACGCCGCTGCCAGAGCCGAGGAGCATGACGATGGCCCGTGGGCCGTCGAAACCGATCACCTCGCCAAGTCGCTCTGCGTCGTTTACATCGGAGCCGTCCGAAAGGCTGAAGGGGCGCGCCGAACGCCGGGTAGACAGCGCGTCAGCGCTCTCAACTCGAACAAGCGAACCGACGGGCATCGGCAGGTCGGTGACGTAGAGGCTCATGCCCTTGAGCGCTTCGACGCGTCCGCAGACACGGATGGGCTGCATCGACCGCACGGTCTGTATCTCTGCCGCCAAACCGATCACGCGGCACGCTCCTGCGACTCAGCGCCCTCGAGACGGATCGAGCGTTTGTGGGAAGCCTGTTGCGGCGTGTCAGACCTTACGGGCACGATGAGTTCAGCGATGCGGTCGAGTTGGACTTCGATTGAAGCGTCGATCTCGCCGCCGGTTCCTTCGCGGGCGTTGATGTCGCCCGTGTTGATCGCGGTGGCGTGTGCTGAGTCTTGCGGTGCACAGAGCCGTTCGTGCGCACCGGCCGAACGCACTACGCATGATCCGCGCGAGAGACGAGAATCTTGCCTGAGCGTTGAGTGCTTTGCGGCGGCGGTGTTCGCGGCGAGTGTCGGCATCGCCGAACGGACAAGTTCAAGATCATCCGGGTGAACCGAGATGGTCACGCTTGTTGAGCGAAGCACCAAACCGAGCGCGGCGCTGACCTGAGAGACCACAACGCTGGGATCGCTCTGAATCAGACGCTTCGTGACACGCTCGGCGATGAGCAGTGCGAGTTGGACCACGTCGTGCTGGGCTGCGTCTAGAAGGTCTTGGCGGATCGACTCGAAGTTGCTCAACGCATCGGTCCAGCCAGCGCAGAGCGCCTCGAACGCGGCGGCGTGGGTCGCGAGCGCTTCGGCTTTGCCCGCAGTTTCGCCTTTGGCGCGTCCATCGGCTTCGCCGCGAACCGAGCCCTCGGCATGGCCCTTCTGGCTGGCACCGGCCACGATTCGGTCGCGTTCGGCCTCGGCCTCGCGGATGATCTCGGCAGCGCGCGCCCGTGCTTGCGCGATGATCGCTTCGCCTTGGTTGCGCAGATCGCCCAGGTCGAGCACCACGGCTTCGCGGGCCATCAGGGTTGCTTGTGCGTGCTTGATCAGGGCCATAGGCGGTCAGCGGACAATGGTCGGGGGTGACGGCGAGAATGTGAGGAACGAACGAGATGCGCCGAGCGTCCGACCCTTGGACGAGCCGGTTGATAGTGAACTACACGATGAGGTCACTCTCGCCGCCGCGGCCGGAGATGATGATTTCGCCCGAGTCCTCGAGCCTTCGGACGATGTCGACGATGCGCTGCTGGGCTTGTTCGACGTCGCTGACGCGAACGGGGCCCATGTACTGCATGTCCTCCTTGATGAGCGCGGCGGCCCGCTCGGACATGTTCTTGAAGATTTTGTTCTGAAGTTCCTGGCTCGCGGTCTTGAGCGCGAGCGAGAGTTCGTCGTTGTCGACTTCCTTCATGATGGACTGGATGCCCTTGTCGTCAACCTTGAGCACGTCCTCGAAGACGAACATCAGGCGGCGAATCTCTTCAACCAACTCTGGATCTTCGGACTCAAGACCCTCCATGATCGACTTCTCGGTGGCACGATCGGCCAGATTGAGAACTTCGGCGACGGTGTTGATTCCGCCCGCTTTTTCCATGCTCTGCATGAGCATCGAACTCAGGCGGCTCTCCAAGCCCTTCTCGACTTCCTTGATGACTTCGGGATTGGTCTGCTCCATGTTGGCGATGCGTTTGATGACCTCGATCTGCTTCTGCAGCGGAAGCCCGGCGAGAATCTCCGCCGCTTTGTGGTGCGCCAGATGGCAGACGATGAGCGCGATGGTCTGCGGGTGTTCGTCCTGGATGAAGGTCAGCAGGTTCTCGCTCTCGGCCTTCTGCAAGAAGGCGAACGGCGTCTTCTGGACCTGGGTCTGAATCTGCTGCAAGACTCGGTCGGCCTGTCCCGGCTCAAGCGACTCTTTGAGCAGCACCTTGGCGTACTCAAGCCCGCCCTCGTTGACGTACTGACTGGCGATCGAGAGCCCGTAGAACTCTTCAACGACAGCGTTTCGCAGTTCCAGCGGCACGCGCCCCATGCTGGCCAGTTCGCGCGTTACTTCTTCGACCTGCTCGGGTACCAACTGCTTGAGCAACTGGCTGGCCGTCGCGGTGTCAAGCGAGGTGAGCAGAATCGCGGCCTTGGTCAGGCCGTCGATGAGTGATGAATCGTTTGGGAGTTTCTCGCCGGGCTTTCGCGGCATGGATCAGTCCTCCGTGCTCAGCCAGCGGTTGAAGACCGCGGCGGCGGCTTGAGGATTGGTTTTGACCAGGTCGGAGACCTCGTCGAGCATCTTGCCGGTCTTGAGAGCGTTGGTGTCCACTTCGATGCCCGTCATCGCCGTGTCGCTCTCGTCGGCTTCGCCCACGAGGTCGCTGTCCGAGCCGAGTGCGGGCGGGATTCCCACGAGTTCATCGGCGGTGGGCAGCGGCTGGCCACGCCCGGCCTTTCGCACCATCACAAACATCATGCCCAGCGCCACAACGGCCAGCGCGGCGAGCGCGGCCTGTTTGATCAGCCCGTTGCCGAGTGTCCGACTCAGCGTGCCCACCATGCCAGAGTTGGAGTCGCCGAGCCCGGCGGGGAAGCCGGCTCGGCCAGCCCCGCCGCCACCAATGCCGTTGCTGAGCATTGCGACGGGCATAAGCGAGACGACGACGTCGCCCGCCTCGGCGAGCGTGCCGGGCAGGTCCTTGGTATCGACCAGCGGCTGAATCATGGTGACCAAGCGCTGTTGCTGGCTGAGCCACTCTTGCTCGACAGCAGCATCGTCGGGCGCTGAGCCTGCGTTGGCACCCGCGGCGGTGCCGGGCGCACCTGCGGATGCCGATGCTGCACGCCGGCTCAGGATTTCTTCGATCCACTCGCGAGGCACGCTGACAGTGACATTGATTTTGGTTGGGCGACCGCGCGGATCTGTCTGAACGACAGTCTTGGTGCCGATTTTGGCGTTGCTTCGGCTTTCGGTCGTCTCGGTGCTCGACTGCGTTCCGGTGGCTCCGCCGCGATTGATGTCGAGTTCGACGTTGCTGGCTAACCCGGGCGCCGTGCCGCTGGATGCGTTGCTTGAGGTCGTTGTGCTGGTTGACTCGCTGATTGGCACCGTAACCGTTCCGGCGCCCTTTGGTAACGCTTCTTCGACGCGGCTTTCGCGTCGGGCTCCGTCCACGATTGCGTTCACGCTGACGACAACGCCCGAGATGAACGTGCCGAGGTGATCTTCGATCTTCTGGCGTACACGATCTTCAACCGATGCCACCTGCTCGATGTAACTCTGCACCCCCGCATCTTCGGGGTTGGTAGGCCGGAAACTTCGCCGTCGAGTGCCGTCGATGATGCCGACGTTGCGCACGTCAAGCCCGGCGACGGCGCCCGCCACCACGTCGGCGAGCGCATCGACGGTTCGCTGGTCGAGCGGTCGGTTCTGCTCGGTGAAGACGGTGACCTGCGCTGTGGGCTTGCGTGCGACCACGCCGATGCCGCGTGGTTCGGGGTTGCTGATGACCACGCGAGCGTCGCGGATGCCTTCGAAGTTGCGGATGACCTGCCCCAGAACGTTGGTCAGGGCGGTCTGGTACATCTGGTCCAGCTGGCCCTTGGGCATGAACATGTTCTGTTTTTCTGCCAGGTTGCGGAAGGTGAGTTCGGTGTCGTCGGGAAGCACCTGTGCTTCGGCGAGTTGAGCCAGGGCCGGATATTGGCGCTCGGCGGGCACAACGACTTTGCCGCCGCGCATCTCGGCGTTGTAGCCGACGCTGACAAGGAACGTCCGCGCACGCTCTTGTTCCTGCGCGCTGGCCGAGGGCATGAGTTCAACGACCTTGGGAGAACCGGCGTACTGCGTGACCAAGAACAGCGTCATCAGCGCGATCACGCAGAGCGAGCCGATGAGGACGCGCTGGCTGGACGACAGCGAGCCGAGTTGCTCGCCGATTCGTGCGTAGATGCGCCGGAACTGTTCCATGACTTTTGCCGGCCTCCTTGCCGACTGGGTCTGTGCCAACTCTGATCGTCAGTGAGGCGTGCTCCGCACGCCGCAAACGCTGACAACCGGCTGTTGTTTCGGATCGTCGGAGCCTCGGGCTGCAAAGTCAGCGCAAAGACCGACGCGGCAGCGCGATTCTCGCGCTTCTGCGCAAGGCTTGCGCGAGTTTGGGATTCTTGGAAAGGGCCTTGCTGCTTTAGCCAAGCTTGACGGTCTAGACGCGCATCTGCTTGATCTCGTCGTAGGCCTGCTGGACCTTGTTGCGGACGGCCACGAGCGCACGGAACGCCGCGTCGGCTTTCTGCGTGGCGAGCATGACACCCTCGATGTCCTGCCGCTCGCCTGTGGCCAGGTCTTCGATCGCGGTGGCGGCCTCTTGCTGGAGTTTGTTGACGTCGTTGATGTTACTGAGCAGGACGTCCTTGAAACTCTCGCCCGGGGGCTGGACAGCCTGTGGGCCTCGCGCCGGGCCACCAAGCCCGCCGACACCGAGCGGACGATCAATGCCGCTTGTGCCGTTGCTGGAGTTGATCAGGCCAAGTGGGTCGCTCATGCGGGTTTCTCACGCAGCGGCGGAGTTCGCCGATAGGGTCGATTGTTGGCGGCTTTGAGGCCGAGATTCGATAAGAGATGGAGCCGGGGGGCACGTGTAAATCGGAGCAGAGGGCTAGGCAAGCCGTGCGAGTCCTTCGGAGTCCGGCTACGCAATGAGCCGCAGCGCCTGGGTCATCATCGCCTTGGTCGCCTCGGCAACCACAATGTTGGCCTCATACGCACGCTGCGCCTGATAGGCGTTGATCTGCTCGAAGGCCGTGTTGATGTCTGGATACTTCACGTACCCCCGCTCATCGGCGTAGGGGTTCGAGGGCTCGTACTTCAGGACGAACGAGTCCGCCGACTCGATCTGGGCGACGTGGACGCCGAAACTCTTCGCCGCGTCGCTTCCGGCGGTCGGGTCGCCCGGTGCAAAGTGAACAATTCTGCGCTTGAAGGGGTTGTTCTTGCCCGAAGCGTCGAGAAAGGTGTCCTTGTTGATGATGTTGACGGTGATCGCTTCCAGTTGGGTTCGTTGGGCGATCAGCCCGCTGGTCGAGATGTCTAAGGCACCGTACATCGATCAAGGCCCTTTGGCTGCTGGCAACACCTTTGCGGCCGACGCGAGCGGAACAGATCAACCCGATCAGACCCTCTCAGAGACCGCGACACGCATGATCTCCATCCTTGACCTCAGCAAATCCGTTGCCACTCGGAACACGGCCACATTCTCGGCGTTGGCCTGCATGAGCCGTTCGATATCGCGGTTGTTGCGGTCGTGAAAGAGCATGCTGTCTGAGGGGGCGTTTGGATCAGGGTTCAGATGAAGGCTTCCGGTCGTACCGAACTGAATCTGATCGGTGCTCTCGAACTCGAGAGGTCCCGTTGGAGCGCCGTGCTCTTCTCGTCGTTGGTCGATTGCGCGGCGGAGCAGGCCCTGGAACTCGGCAGGCCGGACGTCGAGGGTGCGGTAGTCGGGCGTAGAGATGTTCGCCGCGTTGTGCGCGATCAGACGCTGACGAGCGCCCGAGAAGCGGATCAGGGCTTCGAGCACCGGCACCGCACCGTCGTTTGTCAGTCCTTCGATCATCAGCGCTCCTGAACCGAGCAAGCCGCGTGCCTAGAGCGTGGAATCCACTAGCTGGAGCTCCTTCCAGCGCTTGAGTTTCAACCCGAGCGTGCGAACACCGATGCCCAGGGCGCTGGCGGTGCGCTGCCGATGACCCCCGAACTTGGTGAGGGTTTTGACGATCGCCTCTCGCTCGATATCTTCGAGCATTCGGCCTTCAACGCGGACCACCGCCTCTTCAGCAAAGCGGGCGACAGCGGCGCCGTTGACGTGGACGCGGAGGGTGTCGGCTTGGTGGCCGTTGCCAGAGTGAGGATGACCGGTGTGGCCGTTGCCGCTGAGTGGTTGGCCGAGCAGATTCTGGCCGTAGGAACTCTGGCCGTGCGAACCTTGACCCGCCATCCCTATGCCGTTGAAGCCTTGGCCGTTCGCCTCGGCCGACGCGGCCCCGTTGTGGTGTGTTGCGGCGTGAGATCCGCCGTCTCGGCCGTAAAGGGCCATGTGGGGAGATGAGGTCAAGAGCCACGGCTCTATGAGGTCGTGATCGATCTCTTCCAAGCGGCAGAGCACCGCCGCACGCTCGCAGATGTTGCTCAGTTCACGCACGTTGCCGGGCCATGGATAGGCCATCATCAATGCCAGCGCCTGATCCGTGAACCGCTTGACTGGGCGTCCTTCGCGTGCCGCGACCTGAGCCAAGAACCACTCGGCGAGTGCGGGTACGTCCTCGGCACGGTCACGTAGCGGCGGAAGGTGGATCGGCAGCACGTTGAGACGGAAGAAGAGGTCTTGCCGGAACGAACCTCGCGACACGGTCGTCGGCAAGTCGCGGTTGCTGGTGGCGACCACTCGCACGTCGACGCCGATCGAGAGACTGGAACCCACGCGCTCGAACGATCGCTCCTGAAGCACACGCAACAGTTTGGCCTGCACGCTGGCGGAGATTTCACTAATCTCGTCGAGCAGCAGTGTGCCGCGATTGGACAACTCAAAGCGGCCCTTGCGGGTTCGCTCAGCGCCGGTGAAAGCGCCCCGCTCGTGGCCGAAGAGTTCGCTTTCGAGCAGGCTTTCTGAGAGCGCTGCACAGTTGACACCGAGGAAAGGCTCTTGGCAGCGCGGGCTGAGTTCGTGCACCGCCCGAGCGACGACTTCCTTGCCTGTGCCGCTCTCGCCGCAGATGAGCACGGTTCCGTGACTCTCGGCGACGGCGAGCACCTGTTGCTTCACGCGACGGATGGCCGGAGAATCGCCGACGAGGCGGTCCAGGCCTGTACGAAGCGGGGTTGAAGCGTCGCCCGCATGCGACTGTGAAGCGGATCGAAGCACGGCGTTCTCTCGGAGCAGACGGGCGTGCTCGATCGCTCGCTTGACGGAGATGACCAGTTCATCGCCCTCGAAGGGCTTGGTGAGGTAATCGAACGCGCCGAGTTTCATCGCCTTCACTGCGGTGTCGACCGCGCCATAGGCGGTCATCAGCACCACCGGCAGGGCATCGTCGATCACTCGTATCTGCTCGACCAGTTCGAGACCGGTCATGCCCGGCATCTTGAGATCTGTCACGACGACATCGGGCCTGCGCTGCGCGATCGTTGCGAGCGCTGAAGCGCCATCGGGCGAGGTGAGCACCGTGAAGCCGGCGCGCTGAAGCGTTGCACCCACGCTGTCACGCAGAAGTTCCTTGTCGTCTACAACCAAAACCGTCTGCATCAGCGATCCTCCATGACCATCGCCCCGATCACACCCCGGGCAGCCTTGCCCGAATCAACGTTCAACTGTGTACGTTGCCGAGCATCGCGATCACTCCTCGTCAAGTTTGGATCCGATGCATCGGCTCGCGACTCGCCCGGCAACGACAACTCAATCCTCGCGCCCGCTTCGAGCTTCAGTCCGTTCACGGCTTCGGCGGGTTGGTTCCGCACGGACACCGCTCCGGCGTGCGCATCGATGATGCGATGCACGATGGCCAGACCCAGACCCGTGCCAACGGCTCGCGTCGTGAAGAACGGATTGAACATTCGCCGCATGGCTTCTTCGCTCAGCCCGCCGCCGGTGTCTCGAACGACGATCGAACGCCAAGGCTGTGTTCGACTCTCGGCCTTGGCTCTTGTGCCGGCGAGGGTGTCGATGACGATGGTCCCGACTGCGTGACGCGAGTCCGTTTCGTTTGTCGCGACCGGCCCCTGCGTCCCGTCCAGTTGGCCCGTCGCTTCCATCGCGCTGGGGCCTTGCTTGCTCGGCCCTGCGGACGCGTGTTCGCGGATGGCCTCGGCCGCGTTGCGGAGCACATTGACTAGGGCTCGGTGCAGCAGTTGGGCGTCGGCGAAGATCGTGAAGTCATCGCGCGTTCGGTCGAGCCGCAGCACGCGAATCTGGTTCGAGCCTTCGACGCCGCCGATGGACTCATCCACAGCGCGATCGAGCAGATCGCTGACGGAGTGGAGTTCGATGTTTGGTCGCATCTCTCTGGCAAAGGCGAGCACGTCACCGACGACGGCATCAAGACCTGAGACGGCACGCGCCACCTTGGTTGCGACGCTTCGCTCGGCGGGACGATCTGCCAGATCTTGCTCCAACATCCGCGCGTAGAGCCTGATCGATCCGAGCGGGTTTCGGATTTCGTGCGAGATTCCGGCGGCCATCTCGCCCAGCGCGGCCAGTCGTCTTCCTCGCTCGATCTGCTCGTTGGCCTCGGCGAGTTCGGTCTTTAGACGCGCGACTTCGCCGCGAAGGGCCTCGTGGCTTTGCTGAAGGCGTACCGACGCTTCGTTGAAGGCGCCGAGCAGGTCTGCGAGATCGCCGGCGGTGATCGCGGAGGCAACTCCGATCGCAGCAGAGCTCTCAGGCTCTTGAGAGCCGAAGGCGTGCGCGGGATGGGAAGTGGCTTTGGTCTGCATTTACGGGTTTGTTGATCGAGGTCAACTCTCGCGAACGGACTTGCGATGCTCGGCGGCGGTGCGGACCGCTCGATAGGACACTCTGGACAATCAACCGCTCACGCGAGGGGCGAAGGACGAATCGGCGGTGCGGCGCGGGTCTGCATACGCGTTGAGCGCCCCTTTGCCGCGTGAGACCGACACCAACTCCTGAGAGATCTCCGCACGGCGTTTGGCCAGTTCTGCCTGATCACGGCCGTCGCGAAGACGCACGTTTTCTACGCCCGCCGCGATACGGTCGAGCATCGCCGAGCAGCGGTCGCGTTCGAGCGGCGCGAACGAGTTCACTGCCGATCGCAGGCCGTCACCGGAACGATCCAACTGCTCTCGGAGAGCATCCATCTCGTCGATCAGGCTTTGACGGCGCTGGATGACCGAGGAGAAGAGTTGAATCGCATGTTCATCGTCCGATCGCCACGGCTCTTGCTGCTCCAGACTTAGCGTCTCCAACTCAGCGGTCAGGGCTTCCAGTCGCCTCAGGCCGGCTTCGAGTGATGCCGCGTTGCCTTCATTGGAAGCCTTGCTCTCCAAGGCGAAGCCGCCCTTGCCCGCTTCGGACGTCGCTTGCTTCGAAGGTGGTGTTGACGTTGACGGGCGTTGCGGCTGTGCGGGGCCTTTCATCGTTCGTCCTCCGTGGCGCGAACCGTCTCAGAATCGCGCCGATCCAGCAGTGTCCTTGCATCCAACCATCGCTCCCAGTGGCGACGCTCCATCGGCAGGTCCTGCCTGGCCCAGACGCTCTCAGGGAAGCGCTCGAGGTGATGCGCCGCACGCTCGTTGGCGGTGCGTGCCTCGGCCCATCGCTCCTGCGCGACATAGGCGTTGACGATCTGGACCATGGCCACCAGGCTCGCGGGCTCGTCGGCGTATCGCTGGCGTGCGGCGTCGTAGGCTCGAACCGCCGCGTCGTAATCGCCCAGGTCAAAGGCACAGTCGCCTTCATAGAAATAAGCGTTGCGCACGTAGAGCCGGTCGAGGTTGTTCAGCGACGACTCTTGTTTGGACTCGAGCGCGGATCGAACTTCTCGAAAGCCCACCATCGCCTCTCGCAGCCGCTCGGCGCGTGCTTCGATCAGCGCGGTTCGCTCAGACTGCGGCAGGCTGAGGTCCAGATCGGCCTGGATCTTTGCGGCGCTGAGCCGGAGTGAATCGGCCATCCAAAAGCGCCAGTGATCGGACTCAGAAGCGTTTGGATATCGCCGAACAAGTTCGCGCAATCTCCCTACAGCCTCTGCGTGCCGGCCGGAGCCGTAATACATCCGCCCTAATTCCACCAAGGCTTCGCGGAATGTTGGTGCCTCTGGTGCGACCACGCTTCCGCTGACCAACGACAGCAGAAGGCTCTCGGCCTCCTCGTCGTTGTCGGTGACCGCATCGCTCAGCAGGCAGCGTGCCAGCGGTACCGCGGCCAGTTCTGCCCATGCGCCCGTGCCGCGCGGCACACCGGTTGCTTGGGTGCGACCCTCCTCAACCGAGGGGTCTCGAAGTTCTCGAAAGGTGGCCGCAGCGGAGGCGAAGTCGCCCAAGGCCATGAACGTCTGTGCCAGACGAAACTTGGATTCGGGTCGGCGAGGGTCCGCATCGGCCGCACCGTCCGCATACGCGGCGAACTCTCGCTTGGCCGAGTCGAGGTCTCCAGCGCGGTCGAAAGAATCGGCCGCCAACCACATTGCGTCGGCGTAGCCGTTCTGATCAGAACCCGAAACGATCGCGGCGTAAGCCTTGGCGTGCTCAGCGGCCGAGAGAAAGTGGCTCTTGATCTCGGTGCGCTGCACCGGGTTGAGCGCTGCCATCGATGCTTCAGGCCCATACTGCACGCGAGCCTCGGCGAGCGCCGACTCGCCGAGCGAGCGGTGCGTGCGGGCCAGAGCCGCGTGGACCTCAGGCGGAATCTGATCGTCCGGGTACAAACTCTCGCCCAGTTGGGCGTAGCGAAGCGATCCGGGTCGATCGCCCGCGTTCTCTCGGTCAAGCGCGCGGTCGAGCAGACTAGCCAACACGCGGACCTTGGAAAGCCCCCAGCGCGCGGGCACCGGGCGCGTTTTCACCGCTTCAACAACCTCTGCGTAGCGTCGGATCGAACTCTCAAGATCGGATGAGGCATCCTCGGGTGCGCCCGTCGCGATCACGGCACCCTCGACCTCAGCCAATCCCAGAAGTGCGGGCAGATAACTCTCGGTGGATGCCAAATCTGTCACAACATGGGCAAATCGTGCCCGTGCCCCGGCGAGGTCTCCCACCGTCTGCAAGATTCGACCGATCATCACCTCGACAGGCGCTCTCGCGGGGTCGAACTGATCGAGCGTCTCCGCCGCGACTTCCAGTTGCTTCATCGCCGCGTCGTGCTGGCCGGTTTCGTAGTACGCGCGTCCGAGCAACGCGTGCAACTCGGCGTTCACCTCGGGCCGTGTCTGAGCACCCATTCGGATGCGCGGCAGCAGTTTGACGATGGCATCCTCGGCCCTTCCATTGGTTAGCAGCAACTCGGCCTGACGAGCGATCACCCAGGTGCGGTCGCTCGCCGCAAGATCGGGCTGCGCCAGCAGATCGCCTAGGAGTTCGAGCGTGAGTTCATCTCGCGGCTTGGCTGCTCGAAGGTTGTGCTCCACGATCTGCTTGATGAGCCGCACGCGCATGGAGGGCTGGTCGCTGGGCGCGTGGGCGTTGTGAGGGGCGTTGTCATGAGCCATTGCGTTCGGTGTTGACGCATGATCTGTCGATTGGCCGTGTCCCGCGGCGTGCGCATCGGTGTGGTCTTGCCCGTGGGCGCGCTCTTTCGTCGCTGCCGCGCCGCTCGCAC
>JBGSRG010000306.1:0-4255 GCA_041737685.1 Phycisphaerales bacterium
CGCGCCGCCGATCGTCGTCAGCGTTGACTGCGCAAACCGCTCGCTCGTGTGCCGAGCCGTCACATGCCCGATCTCGTGCCCCAGCACCGCGGCCATCTGCGCCTCGTTGGTCATCTCTTCGGCAAGCCCGCGCGAGAAAAACACCTTGCCCCCCGGCAGTGCAAACGCATTGATCACCTTGCTGTCCAGCAGCGTGAACTCCCAAGGCAACGTCGGGTTGTCCGCCTCGGTCTGCGCCGCAAGCCGCAGCCCGATATCCCGAACATACGCCCGCAAGTCCGAACTCGGAACCTCACCACCAAACTCCGTGATCAACTCCGGCGAGTTCTCCTGTCCAATCTTGATCTCTTCTTGCCGGTCCAGCGCCAGATACTGGCTCCGACCCGTCGCCGCGTTGGTCTGACAACCACCCGCCACCATCAACGCCGTCGCCGACAGCGCCACCACAACCGCAAGCATTGACGAACGCGATCGTCGCCTCACGCGTCCGTTCAGGCATCCGCTCAGGCATCCGCTCCGAACCCATCGAACACGCATTTTCTCGCGCTGCATATCGAATCCTCCACGTTCAGGTGTCACATCGTACAACCTACGATCAAACCAAGCCGCCAGTGCAGCCCCCATTGGTGCTCACACACACTTCATGCCCGCCTCATGCCCACCTCAACCACCAACACCTCTCCCTTCACGCAGCCCCCCGCTCACCCACCCAGCGACAAGGCCTGGACACCCTCCGACCTCGTCAGCGATCCACACGCCGACTCCGCCAAGCCCGCCAAAGTCCGCGCCATGTTCGCGGCGATCGCGCACGCCTACGACCTCAACAACCGCGTCCACTCGCTCTGGCAAGACCAACTCTGGCGCCGCTTTGCCGTGCGCAAGGCCCAGGTGCAGCCAAACGACCACGTCCTCGACGTCGCCTGCGGCACGGGCGACCTCACCCTCGCCTTCGCCAGAACCCCCGCCACGCGCATCGTCGGGCTTGATTTCACTTCCGAGATGCTCGACATCGCCCGAACCAAGCCGGTGCCCAACCACCCCGTTCAATCCAACCCAGTTCAATCCAGCCCCGAACCTCCCCACCGCATCACCTTCCTCCAAGGCGATGCCCAAGACCTCCCCTTCCCCGACGCATCCTTCAACGTCGTCTCCATCGCCTTCGGCATCCGCAACGTCCAAGACCCCGCCCGCGCACTGCGAGAGTTCCGCCGCGTTCTCAAGCCCGCCGGCCGACTCATCATCCTTGAGTTCGCTCAGCCCAACCTCGCCCCCGTGCGCTGGTTCAACAACCTCTACTGCCAGCGAATCATGCCCGTCTCCGCCACGCTCATCAGTCGCGACCGCTCCGGGGCTTACAGATACCTCCCCCGCTCAGTCGAGACTTTCATGCCGCCCGATGACCTGAAAAATCTCCTGCTCTCCGTCGGCCTCGTCGACCCGCAAGACTGGGCGCTCTCTTTGGGCATCTGCCGTTGTTATCGGGCCTCGGCCAAGGGCTAAACCACCCTCTGCCACGCCCTTGCCGGCCCCTTCGCGCACCAATCGCCCGAACCTGACCCCAAACCCGCTCCGCACGATTTATCAGACCCAGTGCGCAACTCCCGCACCCTGCGCCATCGCCCCGCAAACACACGCCGTGGACTCACGCCAATCCCACCCTCCATTCGATGCACACACCGTCGAATTGATCCGTGGTCAGCGCCGTGGGCGCTTTCACGGTCCACGTTTCCTCCCTCACCTCTGGCACGGAGCAGCACACAGCCATGGCACACCAAGCACTCGTCGAACGGTTCTTCGAGATTCTCATCGCCGGCGATCGACCCGCCGCACGCCGCTTCCTCATCGACGCCGAAGCCGAACTCGGCCGCGCTGAGGCCCTCATCACCGAAATCTTCTGGCCCGCCTACGAACTGCTTCAAAAACTCCACCGCGACGACCACCTCCAACTCCTCAACCACAACATGGCCACGCGGCTCCTTCGCTGGATCGTCGACCAGAACGCCGCCAAACTCCGCCAGGCCCCACGTCTGAACCGAACCATCTTCGCCCTGTGTGGCCAGCAAGAGGGCGAAGAACTCGGCGCCCAGATGGCCGTCGACCTTCTCGAAGGCGCCGGCTTCGAGATCTGCTTCGCAGGCGGCGGCGTCGCCAACGACGAAATCCTCGCCCGCGTCCAAGACGAAAAGCCCGACGTCCTCCTCGCCTTCTGCTCCGCAGCGCCCGACCTGCCCAACATCCGCGCCCTCATCGACACCCTCCACGAAATCGGCGCGTGCCCAAACCTCCAGTTCGCCGTCGGCGGCGGAGTCTTCAACCGTGCAGAAGGCCTGGCAGAAGAAATCGGTGCCGACGTCTGGGCCACCCACCCGCTCGAACTCGCCGAAATGCTCATCGAGCGCCCCGCTCAGCGAGCCACCGAGAGCCAGCGAACCGTCGGCCGCACCCGCCGAACCAAGGTCAAGGCCAAAGCCGCCTGACCGCCCAACCCTTCCAAGACACAAACAAGTTCCCAATCTACTGCACTGCCTCACCCACGGCCCTTCCGGCATTCCCGGAAGGGCCTTTCGCTTTCGGCCATCAACCGGGAACATCCATGCCACTGAAACCGTCTGGTAGGTTGGGGGGTAGCAGTGAGGTCAAATGACCCGCGAACTCGAACGACAACTCATTGAACAAACCATCCTCGGCAACAAGGACGCCGCCGAGCAACTCATCCGCGCGCACCAGGCCTCCCTCTACGCCTACATGCTCCGCATCTCAGGCCGCAACGACGTCGCCGAAGACATCGTGCAAGACGCCTTTGTCCGCGCCCTCACCAACCTCACCCGCTTCGACTTCCGCTTCCGCTTCTCGACCTGGCTCTTCACCATCGCCAAACGCCTCCACGTCAACGCTTGCCAGAAGCACAAGCCCGCCTACGACAGCGACATCGTCGGCGACGCTCGCGGCCACGGCCGCGACCCCTTCGCCCCAGCCCAAGACGATGAAATCACCGGCAACGCCAAGGCCGCCATCGACTTCGCCCTGATCTGCCTTAGCCCCGAACAACGCGAAATCGTCGTCCTCTTTCATCAACTCGATTGGCCCATCGCCCAGATCGCCGAGTACATGGAAATGCCGCAGGGCACGGTCAAAAGCCACCTCCACCGCGGCCGGCTGCGCATGAAGGCCGCCCTTCAAGAGCACACCCAGCACCTCGCTCACATCGAGGAGGTCTGGAGTTGAACCACCGCGACCGCAAAGCTCGCCTGCACGACATCGCCTCCGTTTCTGAGGCGCTCCGCACCAGCAGCGCCCACGCCCCCGACTTCACCGGACAAATCCTCAGCCGCGTCCACGATGAGCGGCCCTTTCTCGACGTCGCCTCGCGCCGCTGGGTCATCGCGTCGCGATTCTTTGCCGCGGGCGTCGTCGTCATGGGCGGCCTCTTCGCCGTCGCCATCAACCGCTGGGCACCCGATGCCCTCGAGTTCTCGCCCGCCAACCGCCCAGTCTCGGCGGTCGTCACAGGCCTCTCCGCCTCCACCGCACAACTCGGCGCCTTCCCACAAGCACTCGAAACATTCCTCGAAGCGCCCGCAGTGGCCCTCAGCGTCGCCCCATCACCACAATCGCCGACCAACCTCAACCAGAACACGCAGCGCACCGCTTCAACAACCCTCGCCTCGAAAACCATCCTCACCGGCCTCTCACCCTCCGGGAATCTCTCTGCGGCCTGCTTCGTTGGGCCAATGTGCCAGCGGCACGAGCCAAGCCCCGCCGGGCGAAGCACCACGGTCTTTGCAAGCGCCTCCTCAACTCGACAAACCCATCCCCTTCCCCCCGTTTCTGCGCTCCCACCCATTACCCTCGCCCGCGCGCCCAAGCCCGAGATGCCTATCCGAACCTCCGCCCTCTCGCCAACCGCCGGCGACTGGTTCACCCCGGTCCATCTCCGAAACACCGCCCAAGTCGCAATGGCCACCACGCCATCGCGTACAGCCGCCGACACCTTCGGGCACTCGGCGACCGCGCCGCTCGAACCACCAACCTTCAGCAGCGACCTCCTCGCACCCAGATAACCGCCACACAATCGCCACATAAACGCTTGCAACAAGCACACACTCCGCTTCGCTTCGCTTCCCAATCCGGCTCTCCGTTCATCCAACTGATGCGAGCCAACCGCGCCATCTTCGCCGCACTTTGCCTCCTCTGCGTCCTTGTGCAGGTAAACACGGCCCCGGCCCAACCCGGCCCGGCCCAAACCGCTGCCGCA
>JBGSRG010000339.1:0-8173 GCA_041737685.1 Phycisphaerales bacterium
TTCTTGCGTCGAAGAATGTGGTGGTAGTGCTGCGCAAAGCGGTGCGCCTCATCGCGGATCGCTTGGCACAGCCGCAGCCCGGGGTTCTCGCGGCCGAGTCGGATCGGTTCGCGGTGCGCCTGCACGTAGATCAGTTCCTCCTTCTTGGCGAGGCTGATGACCATTGGCGGCGGCGTTTCCAGCGTCTCGAAGGCCTCCATCGCCGCGTGCAACTGGCCCAGCCCACCGTCGATCAAGATCACGTCGGGGTAGAGTTCGTGGCCTGCACCCGCTTCGCGATAGCGACGCGAGACCACCTCGCGGATACTCGCATAGTCGTCGTTCACACCCGCCCGACCATCAGGCCCGGTCTTGCTCACACCCTTGATGCGGAAGCGCCGGTACTCGGCCTTCAGCGGCCGTCCATCGACGAAACAGACCTTGCTGCCAACGGTCTCGCCGCCCTGGAGATGAGCGATGTCGATCGCCTCGATGCAGCGGATCGTCGGCCCCGCGTAGCCCGCCTCTTTCTCGAGTGTGCGCTGCAATGAACGCACGCCCTTCTTCGGGTCGGCGGGCCGAAGTTCGGTCTCGGGCTGCCAGGCATCTCGCGTGCCGCCCTTGGCCCGATCGTCGAGTTTGTCGATGGCGCGGATCTGGTCTCGAAGCACCGCCGCACGCTCGAACTCCATCGCTCCAGAAGCCCGCTCCATCTCGTCGCGCATCTCGCGCATCATGGCGCTGCGCTTGCTCGTCAGAAATCGCACGAAGCGGTCGGTGTCTTCGCGATAGGCCTCCTTGCCGATCCGGTCTGCGCACGGCGCCGTGCATCGACCGATGGAGTGCAGGATGCACGGCCTGAAACTGCGGTTCTTCGGGTCGTCTTCAACGATGTCCAGCGAGCAGGTGCGAAACTTGAACACCCGCTGCAAGAGCGCGACCGCTTCTCGCAGCGAGCCGGCACTGGCGAAGGGCCCGAAAATCTTGGCCGGCGGGCTGCCGCTGAGCAGCGGGTCCGACAGATTCCGCGTCACGTAGACGCGTGGGAAGTCCTCCTTCATCGTCATTGCGAGATAGGGATAGGTCTTGTCGTCGGTCAGCCGAACGTTGAACTTCGGGCCGATGTCCTTGATGAGCCGGTTCTCGGCGAGCAAGGCCTCCCACTCGCTCTCGCAACCGATGGTGTCAAAGTCATGCACGACGTCCAGCATCGGTGCCTTCTTCACGCCCAGCACCGCGCTGGGCACGAAGTAACTGCTGACGCGGTCGGGCAATCGCACCGCTTTGCCAACGTAGAGCACAACGCCCTTGCGGTCCTTCATCAGATAAACGCCCGGCGTGCTGGGCAAACCGCGAGCCTTTCGCAGCAAGCGTGCGAGCCGCACCTCGCGTGTCTCGAAAGCCTCGGCATCGCCGCTGACCGACGCGCCGGATGCTTCACCAATCTCCGGCCCCACCACAGGCTCGCCACGAGCGCCCGTGCTCGGCACCGCGTCGCCCGAGCGCGAACCCCAAGCCTCACGATTCGGAGCATCCAGTTCGCCCTGACCAACTCGTTCGGGAAAATCCTCAGGTTCTTGAGGCCGTTCAGTCACACACAATGGTATCGGAGCGTGGGAGCGCTCCGATTCGTCCTGCTTCATCCGGCGTTACCCCATACTTACGGCCCCGGCCCCGAGCACGATCCGAAGCCTGTACGCTGTCTGCATGGACCTCTCCGGATTTCAACAGATTTTCACCGCCGAGGGCCTCACCGCCCTGGTCACGCTCAGCCTGCTCGAAATCGTGCTGGGCATCGACAATGTGATCTTCATCTCGATCCTCTGCGGCAAACTGCCGCCCGAACAGCGCGATAGGGCTCGGATCATGGGTCTCTCACTCGCAATGTTCATGCGGATCGGCCTGCTCTTTGCCATCACCTGGGTCATGGGGCTCGACAAGACCATCCTGTTCACGCTGCCCATCGTTGACCAAGCGATTTCCGGCAAAAGCCTGATCCTGCTTCTGGGCGGACTCTTCCTCGTGGGCAAGAGCACGCTGGAAATCCATCATAAAATCGATACGGGCGGACCCGTCGAGGCCGTCCCCAAAGACAAGTCCGGCGGCGGCAAACTGGCAAAGTCCGCCTACTCGGGCTTCCGCATGGTCATCGCACAGATTCTCGCGCTCGACCTGGTATTCAGTCTCGACTCGGTCATCACCGCCGCGGGCATGACGGACAAACTGCCCATCATGATCGTGGCCGTGGTGCTGGCCGTCATCGTCATGCTTGTCTTCTCCGGATTCATCGCTCGGTTTGTGGACAAGCACCCCACGATCAAGATGCTCGCTCTCTCTTTCCTCATTCTCATCGGCGTTATGCTCGTCGCAGAAGCCTTCCACCAGTCCATCCCCAAGGGCTACATCTACTTTGCCATGGCCTTCTCGCTGGGCGTTGAGATGCTGAATCTCTGGGTTCGCAGCCGAACAGGCAATTCAAGACACAAGCCCACGCCTGAATCCGACATCGCCCTCGGCGGTACACCGCTGTAGCCAGACGCCAAGCGGAGAACCCACGATGACCACGCTCACGCCCGCAATCTCCAGAACCACCACGATCGAGGACTATCACATTCGCATGATGGAGGTTGTCCGATACGTGCGCGACCACCTCGACGACGATCTCAACGCCGAAGAACTCTCCCACGTCGCCCACTTCTCGAAGTATCACTTCCAGCGCATCTTCCAGGGCATGATCGGCGAGACGGTGCAGGCCTTTGTCCGGCGCATCCGCCTCGAGCGTGCGGCGGTCGATCTTCGCCGCGGCGAGTCGTCGGTGGTTCAGATCGCCCGACGGGCCGGCTATACCACGCAAGAGGCCTTCACCCGCGCCTTTCGCGAGCACTTCGGGCTGCCCCCTGCGGTCTATCGCGAGAGCGGCACCGAGGTGATCTATCCCGCCAGCCCAACCCACGTTCACTTTGGTCAGGTTCAGTGGTTCCCCGCCTTTGTCCGCTACGAAGAACTCGGCACGATTCAGCGAGTAGGAATCGAACGACTACCCGATCGGCTCGTGGCTTCGATCACGCATCGAGGCGACTATCTGCGCCTTTGCGATTCCGGTCAGCGACTTATCGAGTGGGCCACGCTCCATGGGCATCTGCGGCCCGACCGCGCGTGCTGCGCGCTGTTTCACGACAACCCGAAAGAAGTCAGCGAGCATGATCTGCGATCAGAAGCCTGCGTCGAGGTTGATGCCGGCACCACGCCCGATGAGGCAGCGGGTGTCGAGATTCGCCGAATAGAGGGCGGGCTGTTCGCCTCAGCACTGTTCAAGGGCCATCCGCACAAACTGCACCAGGCCTACCCGTGGCTCTTCGGACACTGGATGCCCGCCAATGGTTGCGAGCCCGCCGACGGCCCGTGCTATCAGGTCTACATCCACACGCCCTTCTCAACACCCGAGCAAGAGATGCTCACGTCGATCAATGTCCCCATCGTTGAGGGTTCTGCCTTGCTCGCAGCCACTCCCGACTGATCTCTGGGTTGTAGCCTCGAGTCTCTGGCTGAAGCCTCGGGCGAACTCAACTGCGCTGCTTGAAGACGCACGACAGCACCTCGAACAGGTCTGGATGCGCCGCACGCAAGACCTTGGGCTGCATGAAGAACACCTCGCACGCCACGGCGAAAAACTCGCCGGGGCTTTGCGCGCCATAGGCATCAAGGATCGTCGGCCGACCGCGAGCGGCCTCTGCTCGCAACTGCGCCAGACTCGCGGTCATCACGTCGCGCCAGCACTTGGAGACGCAGCCCTCGGGTATCGGTGGAGTGCCGTCTACGACTCCGTCGAGCATGTCGAGTTTGTGCGCAAACTCGTGGATGACCAGGTTCCGGCCGTTGCGGCGAAGTTCACCAAACGCCACACGCAAGCCCCGGCCTTCGCTGTCAGACTCAGGCTCGAGCAGACTCGCCGACCGCTTCGCGCCGTCCAACGAATCCGCCCAACTCAGCAGCACCGGCCCTGAACTCGACAAGCCGGGGCCGTGGTGCGCTTCACCCAGATTCGCGCGCCCCTCATAGACCACACCTCCAGGTCCGAACTGCGGCTGCGTGCTCCAGTAAGCACCCGGATAGAGAATGATCGTACGAACGTTGGGATAGATCTCGTCGCGGATCGGGTCGATGCCCACGCTCGCCAGCGGCCAACAGGCCTGCGCTGCCACCGTGAACTTCATCGCATCGGTCACGTTGAAGCCCTTGGCCCCCTCAAACGTCTTCTCTCGAACAAAGACCCGGGCCATATCCACAACATGATCGCGAGTGCGCTCGTCAAGTCGCGAGAGAAACGCGCAGTCGGCCTGCAAGGCTCGGCGCGCTCGCTCATCCATCGGCGAGCCGAGCAGACGCCGACGCCGTGATGATCGTGTGAAGGGGTACATGCGGCGGGGTCCTTCAATCGCTATCGACACGAATCGTTATCGGTGCGAGCAGCCGCAGGACGATGGAGGCACGCTCGAGAGCCATCGGCGTTCCTGCAGACTGGCTCTGCCAACATCCCACGCAGAGAAACTCCCGTGCCCGCCGAACAGCCGTGCAAAGCGGCATTGGCGCACGGTGTCTGCACGCCAATCGCGCCGAATCGCGCCCAAAGCCACATCAGCCTGCCACTCTGGCAGAATCTCCGACGCTTCGACTTGGCATGAGAATCACTATCCAACCGGCTCAGACGCAAGCCTCACTCGGCATCCAGCGCCAGCCGCACCATCATCTCGATCCCTGACTCCAGGGCATCGTCGTTGAAGTCGTACTCCGGCTGATGCAGACTGGGACAGTGCTCAACGCCCACTGGCCTCACGCCCAGCACGAAGAAGCACGCCGGAACGTGGTGCCCGTAGTACGAGAAATCCTCGCCGCCCAGCGTGGGGGTCGGCACTGTCGCCACTCGACTCTCACCCAACGATGCGCGAGCAACGCGAAAGAACCGCTCGGTCGTCTGTAGCTCGTTGTGCGTAACGGGGTAGCTCTCCTGCCAATCAATCTCCGCCTTGCAGCCATACGCGCCAGCGGTGGACTCAATGATCCCATACAACCGCTCGCGAGCAAACGCCCGCGTCTGGTCGAGCAGCGTGCGAACCGTGCCGCCGAACTCCACCTGTCTGGGGATGATGTTGCTCGCCGAACCGGCATTGATCTGCGTGACCGATACCACCACCGAATCCGTGGGCGACACGTTGCGTGAGCAGATCGATTGCAACGTCTGAATCGCCGCGGCCGAAGCCAGCACCGGGTCTCGCCCGAGTTGCGGGTACGCTGCGTGCGATTGTTCGCCGATCATCCGGACCCAGAAATTGTCAACCGCGGCGAGCAGCGGACCCACTCGCGAGCCGACCACGCCGAGTTCATAGTGTGGCCAGCCGTGCAGCCCGAAGATGCGGCCGACCGCCGGTCCGAGCCGAGACCCGTTGAGACAGCCGTCCTCGCACATGCGCTTGCCGCCCGCGCCGCCCTCTTCTGCGGGTTGAAAGATCAGGTGTACCGGATTGGGCCGGTGCTCCATCCGCGACAACACCGCTGCGACCCCGAGCAGATTGGCCGTGTGCCCGTCGTGCCCACAGGCGTGCATCACGCCGGGTGTCTGCGAGCGATAGGCCACGCCCGTACATTCCTCGATTGGCAGCGCATCCATGTCCGCCCGCAGAGCGACCGATTTCACGCTTCCTGACGCTCCCTTCGCGGGCAGGTATCCCAGCACGCCAGTGCCCCCGGCCAACCCAGCCACATGGGCCACGCCCAGCCGATCGAGTTCAGCACAAACCACGCCGCTAGTGCGAACCTCTTGATAGGCCAGTTCTGGGTGGGCGTGCAGATCGCGTCGAATCCGTACCGCGTCCGACGCCGCCTGTCGGATCAGACTGCAAAGGCCGTCGGTCGGGGTCATTTTCGCTTCGGAAGGGGCTTGGCGGGTGGGCATCAACCTTCAGGGTACGGCGGCGAAGTCCACGCCGACAAAGCCCGCCGCCACAGGCCTTGAATGGGCCTTCCGTCGACTCCCCCCCCGCTCTCGACAGGTGCTTGAGTTTGGGCCAGAAGGGACCTGACCGGCCGCAGCGGACCTAACATCCGCGTCAGCACGCTCGATGGGGCTATCCCCAAGTTGAACGACCAAGGAACCGCCGGTTTGTCGCCGCCGATGCGGCCGATCTGCCGATGCAAGTGAAACAACGATCTCGCCCACGGGCACCGCCGTACCACAGCGGCCCAAGGGCCGCAGCCGGCAGCCCTTCCGCCGGTTGGAAGATGCAGACAGGACCAGAAAGGAGTGCGTCGATGACCACCGCCCACGCAGCCACACCCTCCCGCCCCAGCACCGCCACCAACGGGAGCTCCGCTCAGCATTCCGAGACCGACCTGCCCATCGTTTATGTCAATGGCAAGTACGTGCCCAAAGGCCAGGCGATGGTCAGCGTCTATGACCACGGCCTGCTCTACGGCGACGGCGTTTTCGAGGGCATCCGGGTCTACAACGGCCGGATCTTCAAGAGCAAGCAGCACATGGAGCGTCTCTGGCGCTCGGCAGAGGCCATCCGGCTCAAAATCCCCGTCAGCGTTGACGAGATGGTCGCCATCCAGCGCGAGTGCATCCGCGTCAACAACATCAAGGACGGCTACATCCGGCTCATCGTCTCGCGCGGCTTTGGCACACTCGGCCTCAACCCGTTCAAGTGTCCCGTCGCCGGTGTGATCTGCATCGCCGATCAGATCGCGCTCTATCCGCCCGAGATGTACGAACAGGGCATGAGAGTCGTCATCGCCGAGCGGCCGCGCATCCCCATCGCCTGCCTCGACCCGCGCATCAAGAGCCTGAACTATCTCAACAACATCCTTGCCAAGGTTGAGGCCATCGACCACGGCT
This sequence comes from Phycisphaerales bacterium, assembly GCA_041737685.1. GTDB lineage: Bacteria > Planctomycetota > Phycisphaerae > Phycisphaerales > UBA1924 > JAHBK01. The sequence goes on from JBGSRG010000339.1 coordinate 6,872, forward strand.
GCCTTGAGTGCATCATGCTCAGCACCGAGGGTTACGTCTCGGAATGCTCGGGCGACAACATTTTCTTCGTCAAGGACGGCACGCTCTACACGCCGCCCGTCACGGCGGGCATCCTCGAGGGCATCACGCGGGAACTCGTCATCTCAACACTCGCCCCGGCCTGTGGTGTGCCGGTTCAGCAGAAGATGTTCAAGGTTGAAGAACTGCTCGCGGCCGACGAGATTTTCCTCACCGGATCCGCAGCGGAGTTGATCGCCGTGACGCAGATCGACACTCTCAAGAACGCCAAGGTGGCCAAGGAGTCGAAGATCTCAGCGGGCGAAGGGCCAGTCACGCGCAAACTCCGCGAGAAGTTCCGCTCCATCGTGACAAGCCCCGACGTGCCCGAAGCCTGAGCCGCGCCCGCAATCGGGCCGGCTTATCGGAATCGCCGCCCAAACCTTCACATATCAACGTCCCAGAATCCCGCCCCGGCGACGCCGTGGGCGGGCTTTGTTTCATCGATCCCAGACTCTTTGGGCTCTGTCGCAAAAACGCTCCTCCTGCGAGATGGCCGATGCATGCGTCGAATCGTAAGTTCTCTCTGCGTCTCACTTTGTGACGAGACAATCCGCAAGAACACCGGAGAGAAGAGATGAACAAGATCAACTTGATCGTGGCCGCCGCATCGATCCTGGGCTCGACCACAGCCCTTATGGCTGGCATCGTCGCAGCGCCCTTTACGGGCGGCGACATCGGCTTCAACGACCTGACCGAGAACGGCACACTCGAGCGCGCCGTCGCGGAGGGACGAGTCGGCAACGCCGCGACCAACGGCACATGGGAGAGCGCGATCTGGCAGCAAGGCGGCGTGGGCACACCCAAATCCCAGGGACAGATGACGGTCACCGACGGCACCGCTGTGCCCTTCTCAATCGTGTGGAACGGCACCAACACCGTGACGTACACCGTCGGTTCGGTCGTGCTGACCTGGAATCAGGTGGCCGACCAGTTCACCGATATTTTCATCCGCACACGCTCGGCGACCGACTCAATGATCGGCCTCACCGACCTTGCGATCGATCTCAACAGCGACTCGACCGTCGACTACTCGGGCGGAGCAATCGCTTCGTCTGGCAACGGCGACGTGAACTATCTGCGGATTCAGAACATGGGCGCTGTCTTCCCGGCGTTCACACTCAGCGGCACTCAGACATTGGCCTGGACCGCCGCCCGCCCCAACAACTCGGCTCTGGCGTACCAGATCAAGTTCACCAACGTTGTGCCGGCACCCGGCGCGGGCGTGCTGGCCTTGGCCGCAGG
>JBGSRG010000349.1:0-5970 GCA_041737685.1 Phycisphaerales bacterium
CGCCATGGTGCTCTCGAACGGCACCGACGAGGCCGAAGCCCAGGTGGCGTGGGTGGTCGCGGCGATGCGACGAAACGGCCTCCACGTGCGCCGCAGTTACAAGGCCACCAAGAACGTGGGCAAACTCCTGCAGGACGCCGCGAAGATGCGGGCCAGATTTGCCGTGATCGTTGAAGGCGGCGGAGTGGCGACGGTGAAAGACCTGACCAGTGGCAGAAAAGAGCAGGTGCCGATTGGCGACTCTGGTCCGCGATTGGGCGGCGCACAATCGGGCGGCTCGCAGGTGGGCGACGCGAGATCGGGCGACGATTGACCGACGGAACGTGACCGAATCGGCAGCGAGCGATGGCCCGCGTTACCAGATGAACCGCATCCGTCCGAAGTCCGGCACCGGCACCGGTCCTCGACCCCTCACCAGACTCGGCCAATAGACAAAGAACGCCTTGCCGAGCATTAGCTCTCGCGGCACCACGCCAAAGTCCGGTCCAAAGTCTCGAGCCACCCACGGATCCGGCGCGCCCCACAGTCGCCCGTCGAGCGATTGCGGCGAGTTATCGCCGCAGCAGAAGAACTGGTCGGCGTTGAGACTGACCGGCGAGTAGGGCGAAGTGGCCAGACCCGGCACACCCCGCAGAAACGAACTCTCCGACTCAGGCCGGTAGAAAAGGTCACGATCAACCGCGACGCGGTGCATCCGAACCCCCCCACCTCCCGCAGCCAGATCACTCTTCGCCGCACTCGACGCTAGTTCCCAGTAGACCCGCGGCTGGCTGAACTCGTACAAAGAAGGATCGTCGAGCACGTTGATCGCGCCGTTCGGCCGTTGTGCCTTGAGAAGGTCTTCGAGCGACTTGCCGGTTGCGTAGCGAAGACGCTCGGCGATCGACCAATCCAACTTCACCGGCCCTATGACCAGTTGGTCGTCCACAAACACCCGCATCGTTTGATCGGCGTTCCAGAACTCCACATTCCTCACGCGGCCGGGCTTGAGCGGCTGAATCGCTGCGCTGCTCAGATCCTCCCAGACCATGACCCCCGCCTCGCCCGAAGGCTTGCGGACGCGGAGTTTGGCGAGAGCGCCCTGAATCTCAACCCGGAACTCGTGGTTGTGAACGTCGATCACCGCAGCCACAGATAATGCCGCCGCAGTGTCGGCTGATGCAGCGGCATCGACCTCGATTCCCGCCCGAAGCCGAACATCTGCGACGCTGAATTGGTCGGTCTGGAACCGATCTCGAGCATCGACCGGTGTCTCGTTGTACGGGTAGTAGTCGGTGATCGACCAGTTCGCTGCCCTGCGAGCCGCGTTAGAACTGAACCGCATCTGACTCTGATCGAACTCAAGCACCGTCTTGGAGAGCGCTTCGCTCGCGTTGCCGGGCTTCCACTCATACACCCGCCCACCATCGAAACTCCAGCCCGGCTCCTTTGACCGCCACGGGCGCTGAAACTCGATTGGCGTCGGCACGGGTGTCAGTGACGAATCAAACACGGGCTGCCAGACCGAACGCTGCACCAGCGCCGGCTTGCGAGCGATGCTCCAACCGGGCAGCAACCAGAGCGTGGCCGGATCGCTCACCGGATCATCCTTCCGCTGCTTGCGGACAAACACGTCCCCGTCGACCAGGGCGATCTGCTCGCCCGGCAGGCCGATGAGCCGTTTGATGTAGTTGTCAGCCGCGCGGCCCGTAAAGCCGCCGGTATCGTGCGGATCCTTGAAGACCACCACGTCAAACCTCCGCGGCGACATGACCGCGTAAAGGTACTTCAGAACAAGAATGCGGTCGCCGGATCGCAGGGCGACTTTCGCCGCGGCCTGCTCGGCACCCGACATGGGATCATGCACCATCACGTTCTGTTGGATCGCGGGATACTCGCCGCCGCGGCCGGTCGACTGCCACGGCCCAACCTCCCAGTCGTTGCCGCTCGAGCGGTCATAGAAGCGCATGTGCTGACCGAGCAGCGTCGGGGCCATTGAGCCGGTGGGGATGACGAACGCCTCCACCACGAAGCCACGAAACACAAAGGCCATCGCAAAGGCGATGATGATGGAGATCACGGTCTCTTTGGGTGTCTCGGCGGAAGCTGGCGCACCAACCGCGCCCCCCGCCCCCCCCGCGCCAAAACGTTCCACACGACCCTCTGCGCCGGACCCCGCGCGCTGGCCGGCTCGTTGAGACGAACCGGGTTCAGACGTCGATGCGCGACTGTTCCCTAGCGGTGCTGAGGCGGGATCGGACGAGAGAGGCACGGCATCGGGCTGAACTGGACCTTCGGGCATGGCCAGAGCATAGATAGATCAACGCGGCCTCACGCGCTGGGTGAGGGGTCTGGCTGGCATGTGCTACCGGGCTGGTCATCCGACAAGCAGAGGACCGATCGCCAAAGCACCTCGCTTGCAAAACGACCGCGGGGTCGGCACAAGGCCGACCCCGCAAGGTCCAGTGGCTGACTTTCATTCCCACGGGCTTCGGCCAACAGGGCCGTCAGCACCGTTTGCTTGGCCGCTTGAACAGCGGCGAGATCTGCAACGCCCCGAAGGGCGTTCCAACCGTCATTACATGGACTTGGCGGTCTTCTTCTTGGCGGCCTTCTTCTTGGTGGTCTTCTTCTTGGCAGCCTTCTTCTTGGTGGTCTTCTTCGCAGTCTTCTTCTTAGCAGCTTTCTTCTTGGCCATGGTCATTTACTCCTCGAGCAACTGAGACTTGGAAACATTCACGGTTCGAGACGGCCACTGACGCCGCGTTCCGCGTTACACAACAGCCCTTGGTATCGGACCGCATTGGCCAACACCTTGAGCACGACGGGCTGAAGATACACCACCTTGTGTCAAGCGTGCAAGCGCAACGACAGGCCGAGACCACCTCTTCGGCCGCGCTGAAGAGAGCGCTTCGGCGACTTCGACGCACTCCGTTCGCCCGCGCTCGGATGACGATCGCTCTCGATGTCTCTTCTCGCGCCCCACTTCTCTCACACTCCACGCTCCACACAATCATCATGTTTTCCCGATGTTTCTTGATGTTCTATCGAGCAGCACGGCGCTCACGTCCGTCGTGCTACTCCTTTGATCGATCCCTCTCACACAATCAACGACTAAGCGACGATGGCCTCACATCTCGCGCTTGCGCGGACTTCGGCACGCCTCCGACACGCCGCCGCATTGTGGAGAACTTTTTTTAGCCGCTTGCCCGAAACTCGCGCTTCGCGCAAACTCCGATCACGCTCGAACGGATGACTTTGACTCGACGGAGCGTTGATCGCAAGGTCCGAATCGTCATCTGCACGCTGCTCTCGATCGCGATTCGAGCGCCGCCGATGCCTCATCACCATCGCCTCCACATCGCGATCGCGCTGCGCGATCAGCCCGACGATCGCTGCGCATGCGCCGCACCACGCCCATCCGAACAATCCTCTTCGACCACTCTCTAGCCAAAGCCGTACGACCACACGCTCGCCTGCGCAACCATCGCTTCGTTCGCACGAATGCCACACGATGCTGTCAAAAACGCATCAAGATCGGCGCAGATCGAAGCAGACTCGTCAAAGTCCGCGTCGGCCATTCGCGTCCCGCAGTCTCATGCCCCAGCGCTCGCGCGAACACACTCGGGCATCGTCGACCGCTACGACCGCACGCTGTTACACAACCCCCCCCCAACCACCCAACCTCGCGGCCGCCAACACTCGCGGCCAACTCAACCACACCAGTCCGATCGCGCCAGTCCGATCACGCCGACTCGCGCCGCCGACAACTTGCTGCCCACCCCCACTCCGCCCTTACACCGGCTTAAGCGCCTCTTGACCCAGCGTCACCACCGTTCGAGGAATCGATCGGCGCGTTTCCAGATAGCCGTTGACCTCACCCAACGTCAGCCCGGCATAGCGGGCCTCCACTTCTTCCAGCGTTCGGGGCTTGCCCAGCCGGAACTGATCCATCGCCAACGCTGAGGCCCGAGCGCCCGTCGATTCGCCCGACATCACCACCGAACTGCGAATCCCCGTGATGGCTCGATCAAACTCGTCCGGCGTGACCGCACCCGCCGGGGTCTGCACTCGATCAAGTTCCGCCGTCAGCACCTCGAGCGAGACCTGTGCCCGCTCCGGCGTTGTGCCCACATATGCCACGCAGCGGCCCCAGTCTCGATCCGTCGCATATCCCTGGCTCACGGCGTAGCACAAGCCACGCTTCTCTCGAACTTCCGTGAACAACCGGCAAGACATGCCGCCCGAAAGCACCGCCGAGACCACCCGCTCTGCAGCGCTCTCGTGATCACGCTCTGCGGGAGCATCGTGCATCAGCACGATCTGCACCTGCGCCGAGTCGTCGGTCTCGTGATGAAACGTGCCCCGAAGTTTCGATACCGCACGGCCGATCGGCGGCGGCGAACCCGTCCAACCCGCCAACAGCCCGTCAAGTTTCATCGCCAGATCATCCACGCCCTCCGGATGGATCGCGCCAGCGATGGCCAGAATCGAACCCTCGGGTCTGGCCCGATGGGCCCAATGGGCAACCAGGTCATCCCTCGTCACAGCCTCAAGCCCCGCCTCCGTGCCCAAGCCCGATCGGTTGAACGGCAAGTCGGCGTGGCGTGCCTTGCACGCAATCATCGCACGCTGCTGCGGATCGTCGGCCAGCGACTCGAGCGATTGCAACGCCAACTGCCGCGCCGGATCGACCGAGGCCTCCTCCATCCGTGGCCGGCGAACCATGTCCACAATCAGCGGCAGCGCCGCGTTCAAACGGTCACCCGTCAGCGCGAAGCCCAAGCGAATGTGGTGCGTGCTCGGCTCGCACGAGCGAGAAAGCCCCACCCGATCGAGTGCATCGGCCTGCGCACGCGAGTCGAGTTCGCCCGCGCCTCGAAAGAGCAGTTCGCTGAGCATGGCACAAAGTCCCTCTCGCTGCTCGGGATCGGTGCTCGAGCCAGCCGGGATCAGCCACGTCACGCCCACCGACCCAACCCCAGACATGGGCTCAAAGAGCACCGGCATTCCACACGCGAGTTGTCGGACCTGAATCGTGTTCACGTTGTACCTCTGTTGTTCACACAGCCCGGGTAATCGGTTGAGCAGTCGCTTCGGCTTGGGGGCTCTGCCGTGTCGGTCGGAGTCGGAGGGGCGGGGCGGTCGGGGCCGGGGGGCGTCTCATTGAATCCGGTCGAATGGTCCCAGTGTATGGAAACCGCCCGGCACATTCGCCCCCACAACGCCCTCCCATAGCCCAGCAGCCGTTATCCGCATCGTCAGCGCAATCCTCCCAATCGTCGCCGCCGATCCACATCCTCTGAGCACGCTGCGCTCTGGCCCAACCGCAACGCTCCGGCCGCCGATGATCCTCTCGTGCGCGCCCCGCAAACCGGTTCGGCCAGTGAGGCGCGCGTGCGAGGGGCCCCGACCGTGCGATGGATCCGCGACCTGGCCATGTTGCTCGTGCTTGTGGCCATCGTCGGCGGCGGCGTGCTCTATCATCGGCACCAACGCGAAGAGGAGGAACTCATTCAGCGCTGCGCTGTAGCGCTCCGCCGGATGGAAACCGAACTCAAGTACCGCGCGGCGACCAACTCCACCCCCCTCAACAGCCGGGGCTGGCCCGTCACCATCGATCCGGCCTGGTTTGATGGCCGACCGCCAGTCAACGACATGGTCAGTCCCCACCGACCCTGGGTGGAAATCGCCGCGACCGACGAGGCGGGCCTCTCGCACCCCGCAGTTCGCATGACCCTGGGCGATCATCTGGCTCAGTTCTGGTACAACCCGTGGCAGGGTGTCATTCGCGCACGCGTGCCGGTCACCGTCAGCGATGAACGCACGCTTGAACTCTACAACCGCATCAACGGCACGGCGATGACCTCGATCTTCTGGAAAGAATCACCCGCAGCGGTGCCCGAGGCCTTCTTGCTCGCTGGCGATCGGGCCGCGGCAGCGGATTCCGCCCGTGCCGATGCGCAGGTTCCGATTGCGGCACCGACAGAC
>JBGSRG010000365.1:0-5057 GCA_041737685.1 Phycisphaerales bacterium
GGCGGCACGCTCGACGTTTCCGTCCTGCGCTTGCTCGCCAGCCCGGCCGTAGGCCCAACCGCAGGCCCGATCGCCAGTCCAGCCGCCGCAGCCGACCTCTTCCAAGTCCTCTCCACCGCCGGCGACACGCACCTCGGCGGCGACGACTTTGATCACGCGCTCATCGAGCTCTTCACCCACGAAATCAACGAGCAATTTGGTAGCACGTCCGAATCATCCACCGCGCCAGCCATCACCTTTCCGCCGCAAACGCGGCAGGCTCTTCGATCGCTCGCCGAACAGGTCAAGGTGCGACTCAGCGATGCCCAGACCGCATCGGTACAGATCGATCTTGGACCGCCCGAACCCGAAGCGCCTCTCGACACACCCACCGACACGCGCTCTCGCGTCTACCAACGAACCGTCACTCGCGCTGAGTTCGAGTCGCTCACACGCCCGCTCATCGACCGAGCCGTCGAGTGTTGCCGCCGGGTCATGCGCGACGCCCAGCGCAGTCTCGCGGGCGAACCCCTTGGCGCCGTCGTCATGGTCGGTGGTACAACCCGAATGCCCGCCGTTCGATCAGCGTGCCGCGACTTCTTCCAGACCGACCTCTACACCGCCGTTGACCCGGACCAGGCCGTCGCTCTTGGCGCAGCGGTGCAGGGCGCCATGCTCAGCCGCACCCACAGCGATGCCGCACTCGGCCGGGCCAGCATTCTGCTCGACGTGGTACCCCTCTCGTTGGGCGTAGAAACCGTCGGTGGCGGCGTGGCCAAACTCATCCTGCGCAACGCGAACGTTCCAGCACGCGCCAAAGAAATGTTCTCCACCAGCGTTGACGGTCAGACCTCAATCAAACTGCGCGTGGTGCAGGGCGAACGAGAAATGGCCGCCGACTGCCGCTCGCTCGGCGAGTTTGATCTTCGCGGCATCCCGCCCATGCCCGCCGGCATCCCGCAACTCGAAGTCGAGTTCGCCGTCGATGTCAACGGCATCCTCTCGGTGCAGGCCGTTGAGCGTCGCAGCGGCAAGCGCGCCCAACTGCAGGTCGTGCCCAACCACGGCCTCAGCCGCGACGAGGTGGAACGGCTCGAACGCGAGAGCGTGACCTTTGCCAAAGACGACATGACCCGCCACCGCGTGGCCGACCTCATCACCAACGCGCGTCTGGACCTGAAGTGGATCGGCAAACAGTTTCAGGCACACCGAGAACTGCTCGAGCCGCACTACGCCACAGAACTGGCCGCACTCATCAGCACGCTGCAACAACAGACCGACGCCGCGAGCCAAGACTGGCGATCAGTGAACGCCAACGACCTGCAACGGGCCAAAGAAACGCTCGACAAGGCCTCGATCCGCCTGCACGAAATCGCCATCACCCAGAGCCTCAAACGCGACGGCTGAATCACGCTCCGCACACGCCCGAGAATCACACCCCTCACCGTCCCAGCACCCACTTCTGCCGTCTGTAACGACGCTCCCTCCATGCCGGGGGGCACACACACTGGCCTGCTCCCCCCACAAATCAGATATGTATGCAGTCGATTCACGACAGCCTTGAACCGCGGTCGCGAGCCGGTGCCTGTATGTGTGCGATGCCTTTCGCCCTTTTTGAGAGAGATGGGCGGGAGAGATGGTCGAGAGAGAGCGGGCGGGAGAGAGATGTTCGGAGGGGACCCAACCCAGACTCCGGACGGTGGGAGAGAGAGTTCGGCATCGCCCCAGGCACCGGCCGCCGCGGCTTTCATCCAGGCTTCCAACCCCGATTTGCGCTCCTCAGGCCCTGCGCCGCCACCACATCGCACCGCCAAGCCCGATCAGCGCAATCCCAACCGCGACGAAACCATACGAAAGCCTCGAACCCCGCCGGGTTCCATATGCAGGCGTCGCCACCGCCGGTGCAACGCTCGCACCTTTGCCCTCACCTGATCCCGCTTCGCCGCCCTTCGTGACCCGCTCTCCGCTGCGCTCTGAAAGCGCAGCGGCGAGAATCGCCGCACCCATCTCGTCGCTCCGCGCAGATTGCGCCGGAACGTCCATCGCCAGCGATGCGGCCAATGCCGCCTCATCCGCAAAGTGCTCGCTCCTGCGCGCATCCAGCGCTGCGATGCCGAAAGATTCCCACGTAAACTCACCCGGCGAAGGCACCGACCTGACAACCGGCCGCAGGATCAGCAAGCGATCCGGCGTCTGGTTCCGCAACTCCTTGTCAATCGCTTTCGCGGCACGCCCGAACCACTGCCGCTCTTCTCTTGGTAGAAGGACTTGTGGCCCAGCATCAGAAGGCCCACCAACGGACCCATGATCGAACCACGCAACGTGATCCCACACGCCGTCCGCAGCACCAAGCGACATCGACATCAACACTGTTCGGCCCGGCTCAAAGGTCGCTCGCAGCATCGCTCCGTCAGAAGTAAACACTTCGACTTGCTCATCGGCCCGCTCATCGCCCGCGCCCCGGCCACCAATGGGTCCCGTCGACCACTCGCCGGCATCATCGCTCGCCGCCACCCAGCGCACATACTCGGCGGCGTCAAAGTACGAAACCATCGCCCGGAATCTCGTGTGCGGCGTCCGACCCGCCCGAATTGCCGCCGAGTGATCGTCAAAGGTCATCTGCGGATATTCGCGCACCGTCGCCGGCGAAACATGAATGCCCACGGCCTCGGAGATCCGCTTCGACGTCCACACTTGCACCGTCGTTGCCTCTTGCGGCGGGGTCTTCAGCAGCAGATTCAACAACTCAACCCGAGTTCCCACGTCTCGCTGCCACACCGTGCGCCCTTCCCAAAGCACCAGCATCTGTGCGCCCGACCGTGGGTCAGTGAAGGTCTGCAGCGTATCGGGCGAGACGACCATGTCGGAACGCATCGCTCGAAGCGAATCCAAGTCCGCAGCGCCGGGCATCAACCACGTCATCTCCAGCCGCTGCTCATCGCCCAGACAGTTCGGTTCGGCGCCAAACGCCGCCGATGCCGCCGATGCAGGCAGCACGCTCATGCTCACCAGCGGACCCGCGAGCAGGCCGAGGAAGTTGCAGACAAACGAGTCTTTCACGCCATCAAAACGCACTCTTGGCACAAGCAATCGCATGGCAAACTCCTCGCCTGTTCGCGGCAGTGATGAACCTGACGTTGTCACTCGTACTTCAGCCGTTCTGCCCGCCTTAGTTAGGACAGGGATCCCCCGGCATAGCCTTCGGCACGGTTACCAGAGAGGGTACACTCATCTGCAACTTCCCGCAAACGCAGTTCCCGAACTGGTCCGTCGCCGCCGTGCCCGTAAAGCAAAACACAAGCTGCGTCCCGTCCAAGCAAGTTTCATACGTTGTTCCACCCGTGCAGTACGTCCACGTGTTGCAACCACCGAAGCACGAACCTCTGCACGGTGTGGGTACCATGCTGTTCGACGTTGCGGTTCCGTGGCAGGCCACCTGAGCGCGTCCAGCGGCGTTCAGGGCAAGCAGACTGAGGAGGAGAGTGGTGGGCGCGAGCAGGTTTCTGAGCATGGTGGTGCTCCTTTCCAAGAGTACTTTACCGAACGGATCGTGCCCAATGCAAGCAAACGTCTTCCGTGCAAAGCCTGTGAATGACACTATGAAGAAGTTTGAAACGCTCGCACACCGTCGATCCGCCTTCTCGCTCATCGAACTCATCGTGGTGCTCGGCACGATCTCGCTGATGATTGGGCTGATCGTTCCCTCATTGGCCGACATGCGAGAACGGGCTTGGATCGTTCGATCATTGGCCAACGTGCGAGAGTGCGGCACCAGTCTGCAACTCTACGCCACCGACCGCAACGACCTCCCACCCGTTATCTATCCGCCCATCTATCGCCGCTTCCGCGTTGATCCACTCTTTGAGGTGGTCGTTCGAGATCGAACACTTCGCGGATTCTGGTTCAGTGAAGCGTTCTATTGGCACACCGTTCTTGATCCTTACCTGCCGGGTGAGACGTTGCGTTCGCCCTTGCAGCGAAGGCGCTCGCCGCTTTGGGCGGATGGTTTGCAGACTGATCTCTACACCGACTACGCGCTCGCCAGATGCTTCTACGCTGAACCGGCCTACTGGAACCGCACCACCAACGTTGGCCCATCGCAGTGGGCCGCGCAGGGCTTCTGGAAAGTGCGAGCGCCCTCGAGCAAAGGCATGTTCTACGACCAAGCGTGGCACTACGCCGTGCATCAACAGCGCGAAACCAGCGACCGAAGCTTCCGCACCCGCCGCGCTGCCGCCGTGCTCTGGGCCGATCACTCCGCAACAGCTGAAGACCTCTGGGCACTCAAGCCCGGCATCATCGACTACTGGAGTCCTTACAACTGGTTCCTAGCTCGGAACGCCAGCGACGGCCAGAGCATCGCGGCGACCGTGAACGGTGTTTACGGCGTCGATCGCTGAGAACCGAACTCCCATCGCTCAACTTCGATCCCAACTCATCCGCCGCTAGCAGCACTCGCCATCGGTCGCCGGCGGTTGGCAAAGGCCGATTGTTCGATCCCCAACGATCCATACCCGCTCACCGAACCCCGCTCCCCGCTCCCCGCTCACTCACTCACTCACCCAGCCACCACCGGCGCTTCGCGGGCTTCCACGAGAATCCAAAGCCGTTCACCACACGCTCAGCGATAAACCCCACCGCCTCCTCCGGCGAGTCCGTCACGAGCAACAAGTCCAAGTCCCGCTCGTCGATCGCCCCGACCGCCAGCAGCCGCTCTCGGATGAAAAACATCAGCGGCTCCCAGTAGCTGCGCCCCATCAGCACGATCGGAAACTCCTTGATCTTTCCCGTCTGCACCAGCGTCAGCGACTCAAACAGTTCGTCCATCGTGCCAAAGCCGCCGGGCATCACCACGAACGCGTATGAGTACTTCACGAGCATCACCTTGCGCACAAAGAAGTACCGAAACTCCACGAACTTGTCGAGATAAGGGTTGTGCATCTGCTCCATCGGCAGCATGATGTTGCAGCCGATCGACCGTGCCTTCACGTCCCGCGCCCCGCGATTGGCCGCCTCCATGATCCCCGGCCCGCCGCCGGTCATCACCGAGAGCCCCAACTGCCCCACGCGGCCCGCCA
>JBGSRG010000386.1:0-2497 GCA_041737685.1 Phycisphaerales bacterium
TGCATGGCATCGCCATCACCGACCACGACCGCGGCGCCGCTTACGCACGCCTAGTCGATGCCGGCCTGGCCAATCTCGACGGCACGCCCGTGGATGACTTTCTCGTCATTCCCGGCGTGGAAGTCTCGACCAATCAAGGACATGTGCTGCTCATCGGCGGCAGTTTCGACACCCCCTCGCTCCGCGGCGGGATCGACGCCGCCGACCTCGCCAACTTCGCACACCAGCGCGGATACTTGGTCGTCGCGGCACATCCATACGACCGATTCCGATCGGGTGTTGGCCACGCCGTGCTCGACTCGGTCGACTTCGACGCGATCGAGGCCTGCAACAGCAAGACCTTTGATCGACACGCCAATCGATTGGCGGCCGACCACGCGGCGCGGATTGGGCTGCCGGCGCTGGGTGGTTCAGATGCGCATGAGGCCTGCACCGTGGGCCGATCACACACGCTGGTTGTGTCAGAAGTTCTTTCGTTGCAGTCGGTTCTGACTGCGGTTCGGCGAGGGCGCGCGACACCGGTCGCGGGCGCGCACACCCGAACCGAACTTTGGCGCTATTGGATTCGAGGTTGGCTGACCCGGCCGTGGTTGTTGGAACTTTCGGCTCGAGGTGCGCGTCGAATGGTGGGAAATGTTCGAAACGCGGTGTGTCCGACGGCGGTTTCGACCATGCCGCTGCGGCTGTGTGCGTGCGAACACGCGCAGTCGAATCGACCGATTCGGCGCGGAAACGGCCAAATCGCCCCTGGCGCGGCGTGGCGCATCACGCGCGATCAGCCGATCGAAAACGGCGTGACGTCGAATTCCGCAGACTTGCTGACAACTGTTTGATCGGTTGTGGTGAAATTAGCGGCGGTTGTGATCGCCGGACCGCACCCCGTTACGGCTTCGGATCTGGGCCGAGCATGAGTTCGGTCAGCATCTCGCGGATGTGGTGTCCCGCATCGTCCACGCCGTGGCGCTGCACGCCCATTGCTCCGAGAACGCCATATCCCAGCCCCAGGTGGATCAGGGCCCAGCCGGTGAGCTGCGGGCTAAACCTCTTGCTGACCCGGCCTAACTGCTGAGCCTGTGAAATCTCTCGAACCAGAAACTCGTGCAGTCTTTGGACGTGGCGGTTGAGCGCCTCGTGAATCTGCGGGTCTTCGACCTCGGTCATGGCCTGCACGATGACTCGATAGATTCCTTTGCCTCGGTTGGCCACCATCGGGTTCGCGCCGATGAGCCGGCGAAGTCGCTCGGCCGGGTCGGGCGCGGTTGCCAGTTCGTGTTCCCAGAGCGTGAGGGTCATCTCGCCGGTGCGATCGATGAGGGCGATGAACAGGTCGCGTTTGGACGGGAAGTGCCGGTAGATGATGGGTTCGGTCACGCCGGCGGCGCGGGCAATCTCGCTCGTGGTGGCTCCGGCATAGCCGCGCACCGCGAAGAGAGCGGCGGCGGTCTGCAGGAGTTGTTCGCGACGTTGTGCGGCCGGGAGGCGGGCCATGAAGGTCTCGGTAAGGCCAGCGTTGGCCGATGTTGAGGCTTGAAGCGGGGTTGCCCGGATCGAGAGGGGCCGGTGTTGATGTCGACACGCGGCCGCTGAACGAAACTGGCCCCCGATCGGGCTGGATTCAAGGAATCGCCGCGAGTTTATGCTCACTTGCGGGTGAAAGCGTTCTTATCGGGCGGAGTGGGCGGCACGGGGTCGTAGCCTCGACCACCCCACGGGTGACAGCGGGCCAATCGTCGGGCCGTCAGCAGGGTTGCCGCGAAGACGCTTCGAGAGCGATACGCATCGATGGCATAAAGGCTGCACGTCGGGAAGAAACGGCACTGGCCACCGATGATCGGCGAGAGTGTCCAGCGATAGAGCCAGAGCGCGCTGAGGAAGGGCGCAGCGAGCAGACGCTGAAGAGGTGTTCGGCGGGGTTGCTCGCGGGGCGCTGGATTCACGGCTGGCGTTCCCACGCGGCGTGCCCGGCGGCGATGAGTTCACGCAGGGCTTTGCGATAGGCCGCGAGCGGCAGGAAGTCGTGCGGTCGACAGGTGATGACGGCGTCGTAGCAGGTGCCGTCGGCTCGCTGGGCAAGGGCGTGCTGTTCAAGACGGATGGCTTCTCGGAGCAAGCGCTTGAGTCGGTTGCGCTCCACCGCCGGGCCGACGCGTGCGCCGATGCTTAGGCCCAATCGTGGCCACGGGTGCGTGTTGGGCAGCGTGAAGATGGTAATGGGGCCGCGGTGCTTGCGGATGTTGGCGTCGTAAACAGCTTGGAACTCACGGGCGTGGGTGAGTCGATGGCGCTTGCGATAGTGGGCGGGCAGCGGCGGCGTGGGCGGCTGATGTGGGGCGCTTGGCGAGATGGGTTCTTGATTGGTCACGGGGTTGTGGTCGGGCGGGCGAGCTGTGTGAGATTTCTACGGTTTGGCTGGGGGAGTGAAGGCTGAATGCGCGGGCTTGAGGGTTATTCAGCGTTGGCCGAGGGGCACGCGGCCCAGCAGCAGGCCCGCGAGGAG
>JBGSRG010000397.1:0-9680 GCA_041737685.1 Phycisphaerales bacterium
GTCCATCATGCGCGAACGGCTGCCGGGCCTTCGCATCCGCGTGGTAAACGTCGTCAATCTCATGAAGCTGCAGCCGCAGACCGAGCACCCGCACGGGCTCAGCGACGCGGCTTTCGACGATCTCTTCACGAAGGACAAGCCAGTCATCTTCGCCTTCCATGCCTATCCGTGGTTGATCCACCGGTTGACCTACCGCCGCACCAATCACGACAACATCCACGTGCGGGGTTATAAGGAAGAAGGCACCATCACCACACCGTTCGATATGACGGTGTTGAACGACTTGGACCGCTTTCACCTCGTGATGGACACCATCGACCGCTTGCCGCAAACCGGCGAAGAGGGCATCTCCCTCAAACGACTGCTCAAGGCGAAGCTCATCGAGCACCGGCAGTACATCAACCAGCACGGGCAGGACATGCCCGAAATCCGCAACTGGAAGTGGAGCACACCCGCTTGAACGCGGCCGGCGGCTTGGTCGCTGCCGGCACGTGAGGCGGGACACGACATGGAGACGACGCCCAGAACATCTCATCTCGGAACGGTCGTCTCCGTGCGCGGCAGCGTCGTGGATGTGCGGTTCGAGACTCGGTTGCCGCCGATCTACACGGTGCTGCGCACGGGGGACGAAGGACGCGTCGTGATCGAAGTGCTGGCGCAGCGTGACGCCAACCACGTGCGCGGCATTGCGCTCACGCCCACACAGGGCCTCGCGCGCGGGATGCCCGTCGAGGACACGGGCGGGCCGCTCAAGGCGCCGGTCGGGAAGGGCATTCTCTCTCGCATGTTCGATGTGTTCGGCAACACCATCGACCGCGGTGGGGCGCTCGGCGATGTTGAATGGCGTTCGGTGCACCGGGCCCCGCCGCCGCTGACGCAGCGGTCCACCAAGTCCGAGATCTTCGAGACAGGCATCAAGGTCATCGATGTGCTCGTGCCGTTGGAGCGAGGGGGGAAGGCGGGCCTCTTCGGAGGAGCCGGGGTGGGCAAGACGGTGCTGCTGACCGAGATGATCCACAACATGATCGGGCACCATGAGGGACGGAGCATCTTCTGCGGCATCGGCGAGCGTTGCCGCGAGGGCGAGGAGTTGTACAGCGACATGAGTGCGGCGGGCGTGCTGCCGAACATGGTGATGGTCTTCGGCCAGATGAACGAGCCGCCGGGCAGCCGGTTCCGCGTGGGTCACGCGGCGCTGACGATGGCCGAGTACTTCCGCGACGATGAGCACCGCGACGTGCTGCTGCTGATCGACAACATCTTCCGCTTCATCCAGGCAGGGATGGAGGTGTCCGGGCTGATGGGGCACATGCCGTCGCGTCTGGGCTATCAGCCCACGATGGGCACCGAGCTGTCAAGGCTGGAGGAGCGTATCGCCAACACGGACACCGGAGCCATCACGTCGATCCAGGCGGTGTATGTTCCCGCGGACGACTTCACCGATCCGGCTGCGGTGCACACTTTCTCGCACCTTTCTTCGTCGATCGTGCTCTCACGCAAGCGGGCGGGAGAAGGTCTGTATCCGGCCATCGATCCTCTTCAGTCCAGCTCCAACATGGCCACGCCGGGCATCGTCGGCGAGCGGCATTATGCCCTAGCCCAGGAAATCCGGCGAACGCTGGCGCAGTACGCGGATCTGAAGGACATCATCGCCATGCTGGGGCTTGAGCAACTCTCTCCCGAAGATCGCAAAGTGGTCGCCCGCGCCCGCCGTTTGGAGCGGTTTCTGACGCAGCCGTTCTTCACGACCGAACAGTTCACCGGCCTCAAAGGAAAGCTCGTCAGCCTCAAGGACGCACTCGACGGATGCGAGCGCATCTTGCGCGACGAGTTTAAGGACTACCCGGAGAGGGCGCTGTACATGATCGGGCCGATCAGCGAAGCAAAGAACACAGCGAAGCCCGACCAGCACGGGAATTCAGGCGAGCCCAAGTCGTCAGCAGGCGCCAAGCCCGCGTCCGAAGCCGCCGCTAAACCCATCGCTGGCGCCAAGCCCGAGACACCGTCGGATTCCAAATCTACACCCGCTCCCAAGGTCGAACATGCCACAGCCGGTCATGAATCTTAAGGTGCTCTTGCCCTTCCGGGTCTTCGCCGAGAGGACCGGAGTGTCTCGCATTGTCGCGGAGACGCGCGAGGGGTCGTTTGGACTCCTGCCACACCGACTCGATTGTGTAGCGGCCATCGCACCGGGCATTCTGATGTACGAAACCCAATCGGGCGGCGAGGTCTGGGTAGCCGTTGATGACGGGGTGTTGATCAAGACAGGCCCGGACGTGCTGGTCTCGGTACGCCGGGCACTTGGTGGAGCGGACCTCGGGGAACTGCGTCGAGCCGTGGAGAGGGAATTCTTGAAACTGGACGAGCACGAGCAAGGCGTGCGCGCCGTCATGACAAAGCTAGAAGCCGGAGTTCTGAATCGCCTCGCGGTGCTTCAACATGAGTGAGGAACCCAAGCAATCTCCCAACAAGGATCCGACGTTTGCCGAGCAAGTCGGAACGAAGGCGGAGCGCAAGCTCAAAGCGCGGCGGAGCACCGGTCAGGGCATCTGGTTTGGCTTGGGCATGATGGGGCTCATCGGTTGGTCCGTTGTGGTGCCGACATTGCTCGGCGCGGCCGTGGGGTTCTGGTTAGACAAGCACCACCCAGGCCGATTCGGCTGGACCTTGGCGCTGCTCGTGGCAGGGCTCGTGATCGGCTGCCTCAACGCCTGGCATTGGGTCGCCAAAGAGGAAAAGGCCATTCGGGAGGACAAGGAGAGTGGCGATGAATGAAACTGTGCCAGTACTCTTGGCAGGGTTGGCCGGAGGGCTTCTTGGCGCGATCTTCTTCGGCGGGTTGTGGTGGACCGTTCAGAAGGGCGTCTCTTCCCCACGGCCAGCGGTATGGTTCTTCGGCAGTCTACTGCTGCGAATGGGCATCACTGTGGCTGGCTTCTACCTCGTTGGGCACGGGGACTGGAAGCGACTTGTAACGTGCCTCGTTGGCTTCGTCATAGCGCGGCTGCTCGTGACGCGGCTGACTCGTGCGACAGACAAGAGCCGTCCTCGCCGGGAACAGGAGGCACGCCATGCGCCTCAGCCCTGACGAGTGGATCTTCTGGCAGCACGGAGTCTTCAAGCTCAACGCGACCATCGTGTTCACGTGGGGATTGAGGGTCGTGCTTGCGATCGGCGCCAATCTCGTCACTCGCAAGCTCTCCGTCGATCTCTCGCGTTCCCGCTGGCAGAACCTACTGGAAATCGTCGTCACCGCGATGCAGACGCAGATCAGTGAGGTCGGCCTTCGCAATCCGGAGAAGTATCTCGGCTTTCTGGGCACGCTCTTTCTGTTCATCGCCTCGGCCAGTCTCTGTTCCGTTATCCCGGGCTACGAAACGCCGACGGCGTCGCTCTCGACCACGGCGGCGCTCGCGATCTGCGTGTTTGTCGCCGTTCCGCTCTTCGGCATCGAGGAGCAAGGTGTGGGAGGCTACATCAAGTCCTACCTGCGGCCCACGTTCATCATGCTGCCGTTCAACATTATCAGCGAAGTATCGCGGACGCTGGCTCTGGCCGTGCGACTGTTCGGAAACATGATGAGCGGTGCGATTATTGTCGGCATCCTGCTGACCATCACGCCCTTCATCTTCCCCATCGTCATGACGGCCCTCGGTCTGCTCACGGGCATGGTGCAGGCCTACATCTTCGGCATCCTGGCCGCCGTGTACATCGCGGCAGCAGTTCGTACCCGCAAGCCCAAAGCCAAGCCCGAACCTCCCACACTCGCAACAACATGAACAAAGGACGCTCCATGGACAGCATGACTCTCATCGCCTTGGCCTCAATCGTCACCTCGGGCGTGACAATCTCATTTGGATGTGTGGCACCAGCGCTCGGTGAAGGGCGGTCGGTTGCGACCGCGCTCACGTCGCTGGCACAGCAGCCAGACGCCTCCCCGACCATCACCCGCACGCTGTTTGTCGGCCTAGCGATGATCGAATCCACAGCCATCTACTGCTTTGTGATCGCCATTATCCTCATCTTCGCCAACCCGTTCTGGAATCACGTCATCGCCCAGGCCGCGGGAAAGTAACCCATGCTCATCGATTGGTTCACTGTCGGCGCGCAGGTGCTCAACTTTCTCATCCTTGTGTGGGTGTTGAAGCGCTTCCTCTACAAGCCCATTCTTCGAGCCATCGATGCGAGGGAAGAGCTCATCGCAAAGGAGCTCGCGGAAGCGGCGGAGTCAAAGTCCGAGGCCCAGAAAGAGCACGATGAGTTCCAGCACAAGAACGAGGAGTTCGACAAGCAGCGAGCCGAACTCCTGAGCAAGGCCACAGATGAGGCTGCTTCCGAACGTCAGCGACTCCTCGGCGAAGCGCGAAAGACGGCCGACGCGTTGAGCGCCAAGCGACTGGAAGCGATGCGGAAAGAAGCTCTCAGCCTCAACCAGTCTCTCAGTCGTCGAGCCCAAGAGGAGGTCTTTGCAATTGCGCGGAAAGCGCTGACGGACCTTGCCGCGACGAGTCTGGAAGAACGCATGGTCGAGACGTTCACGCTGCGCTTGCGAGGCATGGATGGTCAGGCCAAGGCCAGCATGGGCGAGGCCCTGAAGACGGCGCCCGAGCCCGCGCATGTGCGCAGCGCGTTCGACCTTCCTTCGGAGCAGCGGGAGGTGGTCCGCAGGGCGGTCAACGAGACGTTCTCGGTAGACATTCATCTCCGCTTCGAAACGGCGCCAGACCTGGTCAGCGGAATCGATCTTTCAGCCAATGGCCAAAGGGTGGGATGGAGCATCGGGAACTATCTCGCGTCACTGAACAAAGGCGTCGGCGATCTCCTGAAAGAGAAGGAAAGACCCGAGGCAAGGGCACCGACCGCATCGCACGCGAAGGCGGAACCGAAGCCCGAAGCGGCAGTTCCGCCCAAGCCTGAAGCAGAGGCTGAGCCGAGGCCCGAAGTATCGATCGCGCGAAGCCCTCACGCGAAGGTCGAACCGAAGGCTGTGGCAAATGCCGAGCCGACCTCCGAGGCACCCAAACCCGAGCCCCAGAGCACATGAGCACGGCGCCGAACAATCTGCAGGATGTCTTCGACCGCGTATTCGGCGGCATTGGCGAGTCTCTGGCGGCGTTCACGCCGAGCATGCAGCCAAGCGAGATGGGCACCATCGTCAGCGTCGCCACCGGCATCGCCAGAGTCTCAGGCCTTCGTGGCATCGGTTCTGATGAGCTCGTTCGGTTTCCCGGCGATGTGCTCGGCATCGCCTTCAACGTGGATGAGGACGAGGTCGGCGTCGTGTTGCTCGGCGAGTACTGGCATCTGCACGCGGGCGCCGAGGTCGAGCGCACGGGCCGGGTGATGGATGTGGGCGTGGGCGAGGGATTGCTGGGGCGCGTCATCGATCCGCTTGGTCGGCTTCTGGACGGCGGCGGGCCGGTGAACACGAGCGAACGCCTGCCCATCGAGCGCCCCGCCGCGCCCATCATGGACCGCTCCCCCGTGACCGTGCCTCTCCAGACCGGACTGGTCGTCGTCGATGCACTCATTCCCATCGGGCTCGGCCAGCGCGAGTTGATTGTGGGCGATCGCCAGACCGGCAAGACCGCCATTGCGATCGACACCATCCTGAGCCAGCGCGGAAAGAACGTGCTCTGCGTCTACTGCGCGATCGGGCGGCGTGCATCAGCCGTCGCCAAGGTGGTTGCCGACCTGCGCCAGCACGGGGCGATGGAGTACACCGTGGTCGTCGTTGCCGAGGGCAACGACCCGCCCGGTCTGGTGTACATCGCGCCCTACGCCGCGACCAGCATCGCCGAGCACTTCATGGAGTCGGGGCGCGACGTGCTGATCGTCTACGACGATCTCACGCAGCATGCCCGGGCCTACCGCGAGTTGTCCCTCCTCCTTCGCCGCCCTCCCGGCCGCGAAGCCTTCCCGGGGGACATTTTCTATATCCATTCACGGATGCTCGAACGGGCGACGCATCTGCGCAAGGAGCGCGGCGGCGGGTCGCTCACCGCCCTGCCCATCATCGAGACGGAGGCGCAGGACATCTCCGCGTACATCCCGACGAACCTGATTTCCATCACGGACGGCCAGATCTACCTTTCCCCGACCCTCTTCGAGCTGGGCGTATTGCCCGCGGTTGATGTCAGCAAGTCCGTGTCCCGCGTTGGCGGCAAAGCGCAGCGGGCGGCGTATCGCGCGGTGGCGGGCAACCTGAAACTCGCCTACGCGCAGTTCGAGGAACTGGAGATGTTTGCTCGATTCGGGACCCGCCTTGATGACGATACCAGAAAGGTCATCGGTCACGGACAACGAATTCGGGCCTGCCTCAAGCAGCCGGAGCTTGACCCGGTGTCGCTGCAAACGCAGATTGCCATATTGCTGGCGTTGACGGCAGGACTATTCGACGCCGTGCCCTTGGACATGATGTCGGACGCCAAGAGGGCGGTACGAGAGGTGGCGGCCAAGATTCCGCCGGAAGTGGTCACGCGAATCAAGACAGCTCAGAAGCTGAGCGAGTCGGATCGTGCCGCGATCATTGAACTGGCCCGTCATGCCCTTGTCAGTTTTCTACCGAAACCGGAGCCCAAGCCGCAGCCCAAACCCACCGTCACATCGCCCGCCACCGGCAAGGCGATAAGGAAGCCCGAAGCGGCGCATAGGAAGTCCGTGATCCCTGCTCCTGCGGCCAAGCCCACGCCCGATACAGAGCCCAACTCCAAGGCCCCGCTCGACGGCGGGTCCACATCTGGTACGCCAACAGGGGCCAAGACGGCCGCCGCGGCGGAGCCACTACAGCAGCCCCCGGCAAAGGGGAAGCCATGAGCGACAGCACGGCGAGCTTGCGGCGGAAGATCCAGAGCGCCGGAGACCTGCAATCCGTCGTTCGCACGATGAAGGCTGTGGCCGCGTCAAGCATCGGGCAATATGAGCAATCGGTCCGCGCACTCGCAGACTATTTCCGGACGGTGGAATTGGGGCTCAGCGTCTGCTTTCGGAGGAACACCCCGGCGGCCGCGACGATTGTTCCGAGGGGACGGTCTGACGCCGCGGGGATCGGCGTGGTCGTGTTCGGTTCTGACCAAGGCCTAGTGGGCCGGTTCAATGAGGTTGTCACCGAGTTTGCGATCGAAGCGATCGCGGCACTGCCCCGCAAACACCTTTCCGATCCCCACACACAGGTCTGGGCCGTGGGCGAACGCGCTCACGCACGTCTCTCGGATGCTGGCGTGGTACCAACGGGGCTCTTCGCCGTGCCGAGTTCCGTTGAAGCCATTACGCCGCTGGTCGGGAAGATCCTCACTGAGACCGAGGCACGTTACACCCGGAATGAGGCCGCTGAACTCTACCTCGTTTACAACCGTCCGGCGTCCGCGGGTGAGGGGAGGGCAGCCGGTGGGGTGGGTGGGGTGGGGGGGTCGTTATACGCACCCTTTCGCCAGCGGCTCCTGCCGCTGGATGCGCAGTGGCAAGACGACCTGACCAAACGCCCGTGGCCGACTCGAACCATCCCCGAAATCATCGGGGACCACACCGCCACCCTGCGTGCGTTCATCCGAGGTTATCTCTTCGTGTCGCTCTTTCGCGCGTGCGCGGAATCGCTGGCGAGCGAGAACGCCAGTCGGCTCGCGGCCATGCAGCGGGCCGACAAGAACATCGACGACCTGCTGGAGGAGTTCAAGGGCCAGTTCCATCGTGTGCGTCAGAACAGCATTGACGAAGAACTGTTCGATGTCATTGCTGGGTTTGAAGCACTCGCGCCGGAGAAAGGACACCGGGTACGTTGACCAAAGGGAAAGACCAATCATGCAAGACATCGACTCCAGCCAGTTCCGGGTATCGGCGGGCAAAGCGGTCAACCTCGACAAGTGGCCGACAGTTGTGAAGCCCGTGTACAAGTCGAAGAAACAGTACCACAAGCTCCTCGACAATCAGGTGGAGGAACTGGTCGATCTGCAGCGTCTTCACTACGCGTCCGACCGCTATGCCGTGCTGCTGATTCTGCAAGCGATGGACGCGGCGGGCAAGGACGGCACGATTCGGCACGTCATGTCGGGAGTCAATCCGCAGGGCTGCCAAGTGTTCAGCTTCAAGCACCCGACTGCGACCGAGCTCGATCACGACTTCCTGTGGCGCACAACCCAGTGCCTTCCCGAACGCGGACGGATCGGTATTTTCAATCGCTCGTACTACGAGTAGGTCCTCATCGTCCGCGTCCCCCCGGAGATCATTGGGGCCCCGCGGCTTCCCGAGCCGCTGAACGACGAGGCGGACCTCTGGAAGGGCCGGTACAAGTCCATCGTCGACCTGGAAAGCCACCTCTACCGTAACGGCACACGCATCATCAAGGTCTTTCTGCACCTTTCAAAGGAGGAGCAGCGCAAGCGATTCCTCGACCGCATCGATGACCCGGAGAAGAACTGGAAAGTCAGCCCCGGCGATCTCAAAGAGCGGGGGTTTTGGAAACAGTACCAGACCGCGTACGAGGAGTGTCTGAGCGCGACGAGCACGAAGGAGGCACCCTGGTATGTCGTTCCCGCCGACGATAAGCACAACGCCAGACTGATCGTCTCGGAGATCATTCTCGACACGTTCCGATCGCTCGATATGGCGTACCCCAAGACCGGCACGGCCCGGAAGCGGGAACTGCAGTCGATCCGCAAGCGACTCGTGAGTGAACGCGCTTGAGTGGGTCGCGCGGGATTGCTGCGCCCGATCCGGCCGCGATGGAGGTTCCCAGTTGCTAACGCACGTGCTCACAGCCACCGCCCGTGCCATGCTCGCCCCGGGCAAGGGCCTCCTCGCCATGGATGAGAGCACGCCCACGTGCAACGAGCGGTTCGCCGCGCTGGGGATCCCGCAGACCGAAGAGCGCCGCCGTGCGTATCGCGAGTTGCTCGTCACCGCTCCCGGGCTGGGCGAGTCCATCAGCGGCGCGATCCTCTACGACGAAACGATCCGCCAGAAGCTCTCCACCGGCGAATCGTTCATAGATGCCCTGCTGCGCGCGGGGATCATCCCGGGCATCAAGGTCGACACCGGCGCGCACCCGCTCGCCGGCTTCCCAGGCGAGGAGGTCACGGAGGGGCTTGACGGTCTGGCCGCCCGCATCCACGAATACGCCGACATGGGCGCCCGCTTCGCCAAGTGGCGGGCGGTAATCGCGATCGGCGACGGGATTCCAACCCTTGGGTGCATCGATGCCAACGCGCACACGCTGGCGCGATACGCCGCGATCTGCCAGAAGGCCGGTCTTGTCCCAATCGTCGAGCCCGAGGTGCTCATGGAGGGCACGCACGATCTGCACGCCTGTGCCGAGGTCACCGAGCGGGTCCTTGTCCACGTCTTCGCCCAACTGCGGGCACAGCGGGTGCTGCTCGATAGGCTCATCCTTAAGCCCAACATGGTGCTGCCGGGCATCGATTGTCAGATCCAGAACTCCGTGGATGAGGTGGCCGATGCGACGGTCGCGTGCCTGCTGCGAGCGGTCCCCGCCGCGGTGCCGGGTATTGCATTCCTGTCGGGCGGCCAGTCGGCCGAACTCGCCACGGCCCGTCTGAACGCGATGAATGTTCGTTCCGCGGGGAAAGTGCCATGGGCCCTCACCTTCTCCTTCGCCCGCGCGATCCAGCAGCCCGCGCTCGAACTCTGGAGAGGTAAGGACTCCAACGTGCACGCGGCCCAGCAGG
>JBGSRG010000278.1:0-4799 GCA_041737685.1 Phycisphaerales bacterium
GTCGTCGTCGGCGTCGCGGGCGTGGCGGCGACGGACAAGGAGAAGGCGGTGATGGGCACGGGGGCGGCGGTGTGAGTGGGGGTGGCGGTTCGGGCGGCGGATCTGCGGGGCACCAGAGTTCTCAGCAAGGGGCACCGGTCCAGCGCCGTCTTCGCGTGGCCAACCCCGCGCCCTTGTCAGACAAAGCCAAACGCGACATCTTCGATACCTCGATCACCTTCGCCGACCTGGGCTTGTCCAAAGAGCTTCTCGACATGATCGGCGAGGTGAACTTTGTTCACCCGACGCAGATTCAGGCCCAGATCATCCCGCTCATCATCCAAGGCAAGGACGTGCTGGGCCAAGCTCGAACAGGAACGGGCAAAACGGCGGCCTTCGGTCTGCCGATGCTCGAAATCGTCAAGCCCGGCACCGAGTTTCAAGGTCTGGTGCTCGTCCCCACGCGAGAACTGGCGATCCAGGTCGCGGCGGACATCGGCGAACTGGGCATCAAGCGAGGGCTGACCGTTCTGCCGGTCTATGGCGGGCAGAACATCCGCACCCAGGCCGAGCGGCTGGCGCGAGGGCCGGAGATCATCGTGGCCACGCCGGGGCGCGTGATGGACATGCACGAGCGCGGCTACTTGCACTATCGCAACATTCGTCTGGCCGTGCTGGACGAAGTGGACCGGATGCTCGATATCGGATTTCGCGATGACATCCGCAGGATTCTGCGCTCATGCCCCACAGAGCGACAGACGGTCTTCGTCTCGGCAACGCTCTCGCCGGAAATCGAGTCACTGGCTCGGTCGTTCGCCAAATCGCCCGAAAAGATCGTCGCGTCGAGCGGCTCGCTCACCGCGTCGATGGTCAAACAGTTCTATCTGACCGTTCAGCCCTGGGACAAGCGCTCGCTGCTGGCCCACTTGTTGACACACGAGACGCCGGCGCTCACGCTCGTCTTCTGCCGCATGAAGCGTACGGTCGATGAGGTCACGCTCTATCTGGCGAAGAAGGGCATTGACGCGCACTCCATGCACGGCGACATGTATCAAACCAAGCGCAATCAGGTCATCGCTCGCCTTCGATCCGGCGAATTAGGCGTGCTGGTCGCGTCAGACCTAGCCTCGCGCGGGCTTGATGTTGAGGGCATCTCCCACGTCATCAACTATGACCTGCCCGAGGACCCTGATCTCTACGTCCACCGCATCGGGCGCACGGCTCGCGCCGGACGCGACGGCGTGGCGTGGAGCTTGGTCACGCCAGAACAGGGTGGTTTGCTGACGCAGATCGAACTGCTGATCAACGCCGAGATTCCGAAACTGGATTATCCGGACTTCACGCCCGGTCCTGTGCCTCGCGGCGTCGTTGAAAGCCAGCAGCAGGATGCCAAGCGAGCCGAGGCCGCCAAAGGGCTGAATCGGTACGCTGCAAGCGGTGCCGCGGTTATCGGACAGCCCGCAGGTGCTCCAACCGACACAAACCGTTTCCCCGGCGGCATCGTGCCCAGCAAGCAGCCTGAGCGTCGGATGGGCGGCCGGATCAAGACAGCAAGATCGATGAAAGCCGCTGTGGCACAGGCAGTTGCGCCCGTCGCACCGTCGATTGATGGCGCAGGAAGCACGCCGAACCCTGCAAAGGATGGCGCGTCCTGATAACGCTGTCTGTTCGGAATTTGTTTGCAACTTCCGAACAATCTTCGCTTTCTGCGTGCATTCAGAGCAATCTCGGGGTAGTTTTATCGTTCAGGCTTCGCGGCTGGAGATCTGCACCGTCTGTGCCGATCCTTGCCACTCTCGTCAAGAAGTCGCGTTTGTGGGTGTTCGCATTTTTGCAAGAGGTGAAATCATGATGAAGACACGTGCTCTGGGATGGACGCGGCTGATGGCCGCGGCCGGTCTGTGTTTCGGTGCTGCGGCGCTGCCGTCGGCTGCTCTGGCGCAGAGCGACAGTTGCGCCACGGCAGTGGTGATCGTTCCCGGCGTGACCAACGTCGATACGTCCGGGTTTACGCAGGACCAGCCCTCGCCGACTTGTGGCTTTAATGCCACGTTCACCCGCGACGGCTGGTACACGCTCACGGCCCCGCCAGCGGGTGCCGCGTACTCCCTCGCCACCACCCCTGCGGTCGGCGCGAACCTGATGAACGATCCGGTTCTCTCGGTCTACGACGCGTGTGGCGGCACAGAACTCGCTTGCGATGATGATGGCGGCCCAGGCCTGCACTCGCTGATCAACAGCGTCGTTCTGGCTCCCAATCAGGTCGTTGTGATCCGCATCGCCGGGTTCAACAACACGGCTGGCCGTTGCGTGCTCACCATCACTGAGACCGCAGCGCCCATGGTGCCCCCAAACGACGAATGCTCAGCGGCGACCAACGTGGGCGTTGGCACATTCACCGAGAACTTGGTATTGGCGACGCAGAACCCCGCCGGCCCGAACCCCATCATCTCGTGCGGCTTCGGCGGCGCGGCGTATGACCCGGACGTCTGGTACCGCTTCACGGCGCCCGCAGCCGCGATCTTCCGCTTTGATACTTCCGGCAGCGATCTGCTCCCGGGCGGCAGCGGTGACACTTCACTGCAGTTGTTCTCCGACGACTGCAACTCGTTCGTCGAACTGGCCTGCAACGACGACACCGATACGGACCTGCTCTCGCAGATCGAAATCGGCTTGGCCATGGGTGACGTCGTGCTCGTGCGCGTCTCGGCGTTCCCTGGCGACGAGGGCGCTTTCAACCTGAACATCACCAATCTTGGCGCTGGCACGCCGCCAGCGAACGACAACTGCCTCGGCTCACCCGCCGTGGCAACCGTCGGCACCAACTCCGGTACGAACCTCTTCGCTTCGCAAGACGGCTCCGTGCCGCTTTGCACGGGCGGTGCGACCATCAACGACGTGTGGTACACCTTCACGCCCGCGATGAACGGTGTCTACGAGTTTAGCACCAACGGCTCAGCGTTGGCCGACACGGTGCTCGCTGTTCTCGACGGTTGCAACGGCACAGAACTCGCCTGCGACGACGACGGCGGCACGGGCCTGCAGTCGCTCATTCGCGTCAACCTGACGATGGGTGCTCCAGTGTTTGTCCAGGTCGGCGGCTTCGGCTCGGCGACGGGCGACTTCGATCTGAACATCGCGTTCATTGGTGCGCTGGACGACAGCTGCAACCTCAGCCCCACGCTGCTCACGGTCAACACGCCGGTCAGCACCGACAACAACTCGTCACCCGGCACCAGCGGCATCGTCGGGTGCTCGGTCGCGGGTGGCGACCTCTTCGATCGCTTCTTCTCCTTCACGGCCCCGGCCAACGCCTGGTACCGAGTTGAGGTATCAAACTCTGACCCGCTGTTCGACGCCAACATCTCGATCGCCAGCGACTGCACGTTCACCGACGGCGCGGCGATCGACCCGATCACCGGCGGGTGCATCGACCTGTTCATCCCTGGCGTTGCCGAGGCGATCGCCGTCCAACTCTCGGCCGGTCAGAACATCCGCATCCGCGTCGCGGGCGGCGACAACAGCCAGGGCGCCTTTGACATCGTGGTCAATCAGCCCCCGGTGCCCGCCAACGACGAGTGCGTCAACGCGATCACCGTCAGCGGCGACACCAACATCGATATCGATGCACTGAACGCCGTCGATGACATCGATGTTTCCTGCAACGATCCGGCGGCCTTTTCGGCCCGCTCGGGCGTTTGGTACAACTTCACCACCGGTGCTACCGGCGGCTTCTACGAGATGAACTTTGACGTGAACGCCGTGGCCAACATGGCCGTGACGGCTTTCGACAACTGCAACGACCTCAACGAGATCGGCTGTGCGATCCCGCCGTTGCAGCTCTTCTTGCCGGCCAACTCCAATGCCCTGGTGCTCATCTCGTCGCCGGGCGACTTCCCGCCGGTGCTCGGTTCGTTCCAGCTCGCCGTGACCTTCACCGCCGCAACCGGCGCGTGCTGCAACGGTGCTTCATGCTCGATCTTGAATGCAGCCGACTGCGCCACAGGCGGCGGCACCTACCAGGGCGATCTTTCCAACTGCCTGCCCGTTCCTGAGTTCATCACCGAAGAGGCACCGATCGCGGTTGCCGACGCGGCTGGCTTCCCCGGCGTGACGCAGTCAATCACCGTCGAGGTGGCTGACAACGAGACGATCAGCACCCTCGAGTTGCTGTTGGACATCCAGCACACCTTCCCGGGTGACCTGCAGGTTCGGTTGACCGGCCCTGACACCGTTACGACCGCGCAGTTGATGACCCGCGCGGGTCGTGGCGGCGTGGATTGTGACGCCTTCGAGGCTCCGTTCGGAAGTGGCAACGATCTTGACGGTGTCTACGTCTTCACCGACGCTGCGGCAACGGGCATTCACACGGCGATCGTCGCTGGCCCGGCACCCCTTGCTTCCGGATCTTTCCGCGCTCAGAACTGCGATAACTCGTTCGTTGATCTGAACACGGTCTTCGGTGGTCAGAACAGCCAGGGTACGTGGACAGTTTCGGTTGCCGACTTCGCTGGTGGCGATGTCGGTACGCTCTTCGCAGTTGCGCTGAACATCAACAGCACTGGCGCGCCGGTCTGCGACGGTCCCAGTGTTGGCTGCCCGGGCGACTACAACAACGACGGACAAGTCGACCTGCTCGACCTCCTCTCCTTCAACGGCGAGTGGTCGGGCAACCTCGGCACGATGGTGCCGATGGGAACGCTGGGCGACTACGACAACAGCGGCACCGTTGACCTGCTCGACCTGCTCTCCTTCAACGGCGACTGGTCTGGCAACCTCGGCACGCCCTGCCCATAAGCCTGCGGTGGTTCGCACCGCCT
>JBGSRG010000462.1:0-2477 GCA_041737685.1 Phycisphaerales bacterium
AAGGCGCAGGAAGGAAGAACCGCTGCGCGAGGCAGCATGGTTTGACCGCGTGATACTTGGAAAGTCTTGGCGTAGCGGACTGGCGGCGCCACATGTCGTGTGCGCAATCGATCCTGCGGAACTGAATCGTCGAAAGATCACGATGGAGACCTCCTCAACACGCGAATGCCATTCGCACGAGCGTGCCCTGCAATGAGAGCGTACCGGCCAGAGCGGGTTGGGGTTGAGGGTCAGGTTGATCGGGTGCGGGCCGGCTGCCAGCGGGAATGAAATCTGGCGGCCGCCGGATCGACTTGGCCTAGAGTCTGGCATGATGGTGATTGTCAATGGAAAGCCGCGGGAAATGGCCGACCAAACACTGGTCGAGCAGTTGATCTGCGACCTGGGTTTGGCGGGTCAGGCCTGCGCGGTTGAGGTAAACCAGAGGCTGGTGCCCAAGCGCGAGCACGCCGGTCATACGCTGCGCGAAGGCGATCGTGTTGAGGTAGTCACGCTCATCGGCGGCGGGTGAGGGCGGATAACGGGGGCAAGGGCGGCAAGGTGGGCACCGACAGCGCGAGTTGGTCTGGCTCTCCGTACCATGCCTGCGGCATGAACACCCAACGAACTGAACCCGCATCCACTGATTCAGGGCAAGGAACTGAGCCGAGCACAGCTCAGGACCCGAGCGACACGCTGTCGGTCGGGGGACGCTCGTTCACAAGTCGGCTGATTCTGGGAACGGGCAAATACGCCGATTACCCCACGATGCAGCGTGCGCTCGACGTTTCGGGCACGCAGATCGTTACGGTGGCGGTGCGACGTGAGCGGCTGATCAACGAGCAAGGGCAGTCGTTGCTGTCGTTTCTGGACACAAATCGGTACGCGATTTTGCCCAACACCGCGGGGTGTTTCTCGGCGAGCGACGCGGTGCGAGTGGCGCGGCTGGGGCGGGAAATCCTCGAGCAACTGAACAACCCCGGCGCGAACTGGATCAAACTGGAAGTGCTCGGTGACAAGAAAACCTTGCTGCCCGACCCGATGGGCACAGTCGAAGCGACGCGGGAACTGGTCAAGGACGGCTTTCATGTGTTTGCGTACACGTCGGACGATCCGATCGCGGCGCTGCGGATCAAGGAAGCCGGTGCGAGTGTGGTGATGCCCGCCGGTTCGCCGATCGGATCGGGTCAGGGCGTGCTCAACCGCAACAACATCGTGCTTTGCTTAGAGCTGCTCAAGCAGGGCGACGCGGAGTTTCCCGTCATCGTGGATGCGGGCGTTGGCAGTGCGTCGGACGTGGCGGTGGCGATGGAACTGGGTGCCGACGGCGTGCTGCTGAACACAGCGGTATCGCACGCCAAGCAGCCTGTGCGAATGGCCTCGGCGATGATGCACGCATGCGTGGCGGGCCGGCAGAGTTTCTTGAGCGGTCGAATCCCCAAGCGGCTGTATGCTTCTGCCTCAAGCCCGTGGGAAGGCGTGATTTCTTACCTGCCGGGCGAGTGAGGGGATCGGATCGGGGTGATCCAGTGGACAAGGCTTCGTGTCGGGCGGGCGAATTGGGTCGGTTAAAGCAGGAGACAGGAAGATGGTCAAGCAAAAATCCAAGATGGCGAGCGTGATCGCGGCAATTTTGCTAGGGATTGGTGTTCTCGGCGTGATTGCGCTCATCGTGATTCTAATTCGCGGTTGAGCGGAGCCGCGTGCCGATGACTCTGAACGGGACGGCCGCTATGCTTGCCGAAATCTGGGGCGCATAGCTCAGTTGGCTAGAGCGCAGCTGTCACATAGCTGAGGTCGCAGGTTCGAGCCCGGCTGCGCCCACGTCAACAAACCCGCACCACTGCCTGAAGAGGAGGGGTGCGGGTTTTTGCTTGCGGTGGACCGAAACGAGCGTGGAACAGCTTCCGCGAAACCCCTCGTTTGGGCGAGAAGAGCGGCAGCAATCCACCTGTTTGGGGCATTCAATTGTGCCACTCCTTCTGCTTCCGATAACGATCAACTGGGGTGCGTTCGGAATCCGACGCCTAGAAGTCAATCGGAGGCTGTCGGTTGTTATGCGGACGCTTTGTCTGCAAACATTGCGCGAAGCGACATCAGGGTCGGTTGGGGGAATGATCCGTAACGACCTGAAATACAGGCACTTATGCGAACTGTTCCTCGAACCGACAAAATCTTTGCAAACCGGAGATACAGAATGCTTGACATGACTCTCAGATCCGGTACATTGTGTGTGCCTTAACCGGCCCTTCCCCATGAAGGCGATCTGCTTCTGCCCTAAACCGGGACTGCCTAACGGTGGTTCCTGGAGAGAGAGACGCGAGAGAGAGGGCGGAGCGAGAGAGGGATCGCTGGAGGGATGGAGCGGAGTGAGAGAGAGGCGAGAGAGGGCACAACCTGTCCTCTAACCCGGCTGCGATTGACCGGTCGCAGCCGGGCTTTTCATTTTTAGGTTTGGTGTGGGTTTGAGTGCAGATTCACCCGCATCTCCCGAACCA
>JBGSRG010000553.1:0-3814 GCA_041737685.1 Phycisphaerales bacterium
GTTGGAGATTCAGACGGGGGGTGAGGGCGCTGCTGGCGGGAATCCCGGCGGCGCTGGCGGAGCGCTGGGCCGCGTGGCAAGCAGCGAAGCGTCGAACGTGAACGCAAGCCCGCGTGTCGAGGTTGGTGCGGACGTAGGTGAGGATGGTGGCGCGAGTGTGCGGTTTCTTTCGCCGCTGACGTTCCGCGATGCGCAGATGGATCCGGGGCTGAAGATCGAGTTGGAGAGCGGGCAGTTGTACATCGACATCCGCAGCGACCGCACCGTTGTGTCGAGCGATGATGCGAGTCAGAGCGAAGAGAGTGGCGCGCCTATCAGGCTTGAACTGCGAGGGGTTGATGCGCGTGCGCAGGGTGTGCTGGTGCGAGATGCGTCAGTGCTGATCGAGTCGGGAATCGTGGACGCCAGCGGCACCACGCGCACCGAGATTCGATCGGTGACGGGCTTTTGTCATGGTGGGCGGGTGTGGGGATCAGGCACGATCACGGGCGGTGTGGAAGAAAGCGGGGAAGTGGGGGGGGGCGAGAACGCGGACAGCACAGACGCGACCGATCGTGCAGCGACAGATCGCCCTGCGCCCGACGGCAAGTGGCCGGACGTGCGCGATGATCCGCGTCCGGGGTCTTTCTATCGCTTTGACTTCAAGGCCGCGGGCGTGGCCTTTGCGCCGCTGCTAGCCGATCTTGCGAGCAGCCCGAGCCAGACGGGCACCGACGAAGCCAAAGATGAACAGGCCTCAACCGCTCTCGAATCGGTCGTGCCGGTTGCCCCTGCGAGCGAGGTTGCCCCTGATGGTTCGCGCGGCGTGCTTGATGCGTGGCTCTCGATCGCCGGGCGAACGGGGGAACCGGCATCGAAGTTTGGTCGCGGCTCGTTGCGTGTCACTTCGGGGCAGGTGCTGCGACTGCCCGTCGTCTATCAACTCATGCAGGTGAGCAATCTGACGCTGCCCATCGGCGACGGGCTGGACTACCTGCAGGCCGTGTGCCACCTTGAAGGCAACCAGATCACGTTCCCGCAGATTGCGCTGCTGTCCGACTCGATCTCGGTGCTTGGCTCGGGCACGATTGAACTGCCGGGATTGGAACTGGACATGGAGTTCAACAGCCGTGCCAACACGCGGCTGCCGATGCTCTCGGATCTGTTGGAGTTGCTACGTAACGAACTGGTGACCACGCGCGTGACGGGGACGGTGTCAGACCCCAACATCTCGTCCACGCCGCTGGTTGGCACGCGCCGATTCCTCTCCAATCTTTTCGACACTGATGCGGAGTCTGGCCCCGCATTCTCGTCGGACGCGGTTGAGTCCATCCGGCGTGAGCGCGAGCGTGTTGGATCGGTGGTCACTCCGCCAGCACGAGTAGATGCGGCCGGTTCTGGGCAGCCGTGAGGCCAAAGCCGTGACGAATCGGGCCGTGGGGCGGGTTGGTTCTACCATCTGGCCCACGCGGTCGGGGCCGCGACCAGCCTCTGAGCCAGATATCCATCAATCCGTCTGTTCACCCCTTGCCGCCGCGATCTGATCGCGGCCGCGGCGAGCAAACATGAAACCGCAGCCGAATCGACAAGAACTTGATCCGCCCACTACGCCCGTGCCGCCGCCGGTGGGCCTTCCTGTTGAGGAACCCGCGACGCGGCGTGCTGACGATCCGGCCATCTCCGCGACGCTTGACGAGTTGATCGCCAGCGTGGGGGGCGAGCCGGGCACGTTCGAGTCCAAACTTGTCAAGGACATGCTGGTCACGGGCCTGAAACTCATCCCTGATGGTCGGAACACGGGCGAGTTGAAGCTCATCTCGGCGGCGATTCGAGAACTGCGCTATGCCTATCGGGTCTTTGGTGCGTATCCCGAGCCGCACAAGGTTTCGATCTTTGGTTCAGCGCGCACGCCGGCGGACCACCCGGACTACGCCGCGGCGAGCGACTTTGGACGCATGATGGGCGAGGCGGGTTGGATGGTGATCACCGGCGCGGGTGGCGGAATCATGGAGGCGGGGCATGTGGGGCCCGGTCGAGAGCGCTCGTTTGGTGTGGCGATCCGACTGCCCTTTGAGCAGACGACCAACCCCGTGATCGCGGGCGACGACAAACTGATTCACTTCCGATACTTCTTTACTCGCAAACTGATGTTCTTGTCGCAGTCTGAAGCGGTGGCGCTCTTCCCCGGCGGCTTTGGCACCATGGACGAGGGCTTCGAGGTCTTGACGCTGATTCAGACGGGCAAGAGTTCGATGATCCCGATCGTGCTGTGCGAGGGCAAGGGGCACACGTACTGGGAACAGTTTGACGAGGCGATGCGGGCGATGCTGCTGGACCGCGGCTGGATCAGCCCGGAGGATCTTGGCCTGTACACGCTGTGCAAGACGCCGGGCGAAGCACGCGACGTGATCTTGAAGTTCTATCAGAACTACCACTCGTCAAGGTATGTCCGCGACGATCTGGTGATCAGGTTGAAGAAGCCGCTAATGCAGCGCGACGTGGAGCGATTGAGCGAGGAGTTCGCGGTGCTGATCCGCCCGAACGCCGACGGCGAGCGCAAGATGACGTTGCGAGGTGCGTTTGATGTGGAAGAGGATCACCTTGAACTGCCGCGATTGACCTTTACACACACGCGGTACAAGTATGGGCTGGTGCGGCGGTTGATCGATCGGATCAATGAGTGTGAGGAAGTGTGAGTGTGGGGCAGGCCGGGAAACCAGCCAAGCAGCAAACTGGCAGAGCGGCGAATCAGGAATGGATACCGAGCCGAAGACGACTCACCTGTCCTGCTCGTCTCTGCTCGTCTCTGCTCGTCTCTGCTCGTCATGGAGCGGTGCTGAGGAACTCTGAAGCCGCTGTGTTCCTTTTTCTCTGTCAGCCTTCGAGCTCTTCGCGCCTTCGCGTTCAAAGAAGAAGGCGCCGAGCGTCATTCAGCGCTCGACTCTTTGACCTTCACGCGGTTCAGGCGTCGACCAATCAGCGCTTCGTCGGTGCGGCGCTGGCTCTGGATGATCGCCGGCCGTGCGGTCTTGCCGAACTGTTGCTGCGCGGTGTCGATGCCGCGTTGAACCTCCGCGGCCGAAGAAGGCCGGGCCGCGGCACCGAAGCGAATCTGGGCGTCGTCGATGTTCCGCAGCGCTGGACTGATCGGCGGCTGAGCAGCGTCGGCAAAGCGATGAATCGCCGCGTCGGACTCGAACTGTTCGATCGTGACCGAAGGCCCGGTGTGAGTGTTGAGGCCGCCGCCGTCGCCGCGAGTGTTGAGCCGCCGACGGTTGGGCACAAAGTCGTAGCGCACGCCGCGAGAGTAGATGTTTGAGTAGATCGGCAGGCCGTTGCGTGTGCCGATGTACGAGACGCCGTCACGGATGCGGTCTTCGGCGAGCAGCGCTTCGGTTCGGGCGATCTCTGCAACCGCGTCGCGCTCGCGTGCGTCGGCTTGTGCGAATTGGCGCTCGGCAGAATCGCGGGTGGTGCGCTGCTGAAGGCTCTCGCCACCGCCCAGGGTGTTGGATGGCACAGAGATGGCGTCGCCGAATCGCGAGGCGGTTGTCGCTGGGGCCACGTCTGCACTGCGCGAAGCGTCCATGACGTTCGTGCCGCGAGAGGTTGATGCCGAAGTGGTGTCGAAGCGCGGCCGGCTGATGTTGAACTGGCCGAACGAGACGCGACCGTCTTGTGAGCGGGGATCGGCGACGGTAGCGTTACGGGCGGTGGTTGCGGGGGTATTGGCCGCGCGAGTCGCTGGGTTGGCCGCATCAGCGGGTTGTGCTGGCCCGGCGGAGTTGGTCGAGCTGATGGCGATGGCCGCGGTGTCGCGATCGGTGCTCTGGTC
>JBGSRG010000298.1:0-13533 GCA_041737685.1 Phycisphaerales bacterium
TCTGTTCCATCGGACCACCAAAAGCGGGGATTCAACTTGCTGGACTGGAATCACCTTCGACTGGGCGAGTGGAGCCGCATGGACCGACTGGCGCGATTGGTTCCCGTCTGGAAGAATGTGGTTTGTCGGAGCCACGAACGCGTCGCTGGTTGCGACACCCAGTCTTGTGCGGTGGTTCGATGGAAACTGACGAAGAGCATGGTCTGGCCGGTGAGGTCCAATAACTCGACTGCTGCGAGCGCTCGCGTTGCCGGAAGCTCAGTGGCGGCTGGCCGTATCGGACGGGATAGAAACTGACTCGCTTTCCGATCAGCCCGCTTCTTCTCTGCGTATCGAAGGGTGGAGCCGAACTGTGCGGCCAAGAACCGCCCTCTTGTCGGAACAGAGGGAGGAAAGTGGGGTGACACCATGTTTGTGCTCACGATTGCCAATCTGGCCGGGGAAACCCTTCGCACGTTTGACTTGGCGCGGGTCGAGGCCGCTCACAGTCGGGTGCTGATCGGCCGTGCTGACGATTGCGACGTCCGCATCACGCACGCGACGGTCTCTCGGCATCACTGCGCCATCGAGCCGGTTGAAGACGAGCCCGATGAGTGGATGATCCGCGACTTGGGCTCGACGCACGGGCTGATTGTGGACGGCGAACGGGTGCAAGAGGCGGCGGTTCACGCGGGACTTGAAGTCCGTTTGGGTCCTGCGGTGTTGCGGTTTGCGTCGTCCGCGGCGAGTGTCGCCGAGGCGATTCGCTCAGAACTGGGCGAGCGGTAGCGCCTGGCGCGGGGGCGATGCGTCGGTGTGTTGTGCGGGGTGGATCGGGATTTGGCGTGAAGGGCAGAAGATCAGGCGGCGATCACGGCGATCACGGCGATCACGGCGATCACGGCGTGCGGGTATCCTCTTGGTTCACTTTCGCTGATCGGTCTTTGGCTTAGTCGTAGTTCTGTATCTGATCGATACCAACGCACTTCGGTGCCGATTTGCGGCGTCTATTCATGCACTTTCTATCCATTCTTGCCACACCGCCTGCTCGACTGCGCCAGGTGCTTTCGCGGGCGATTTCGTTGCGCGAGCGGCCAGAGCCAAATCTCTTGGCTGGCAAGTCGCTCTGCTGCCTGTTCGAGAAGCCCTCGCTGCGAACGCGTGTGAGTTTCGAGCAGGCGATGCGCGAACTGGGCGGGCACGCGATGAGCATGCAGGCGGCCGAGATTGGCATTGGCGGGCGGGAGGCTCCCGAAGATATTGCACGCGTACTGGGGTCGATGGTGGACGGCATCATGGCGCGGGTGGTGGCGCACGAAACGCTGACACGGATGGCTGCGGTCAGCCGGGTGCCGGTGCTGAACGGTCTGAGCGAACTGGCGCACCCGGCGCAAGCGCTAGCGGACGCACTGACGATGATCGATGAGTTCTCGAAGGGTGATCCTTCGGGAATCGGCGGGCGGCGGATCGCCTATGTGGGTGATGGGAACAACGTGGCCCGCTCGCTTGCGGCGATCAGCGGCAAGTTGGGCATGAAGTTCTTGATCTGTTCTCCCAAGGGATATGAGCTTGACGATGCCTGGATCGACCATGTGGAGCGAGAACTGAGCGGGTTCAGGATCGAACGGTGTGACGACCCGGTGCAGGCGGTTCTGCACGCCGACGCGATCTATTGCGATACCTTTGTTTCGATGGGGCAGGAGCACGAGACCAACCGCCGCCTGTCGGCATTTTCGCAGTATCAGGTCAACGACGTGCTTGTCAACCAGGCGCCGTCGCACGCGATCGTGATGCACTGCTTGCCAGCGCACCGTGAGGTGGAGATCACGTCGGCGGTGCTGGATGGCGCGAGGTCGCGTGTCTTTGTGCAAGCCCGGAACCGACTTGACGCACAGATGGGACTCTTGGCGGTGCTGCTGGGTGGATGAGGACCGACGCCGATGATGGCGAGTGTTTGAACGACTCGATTGGGATGGACGCTCGTCTGCACGTGCCAAGGGGGTCAGTGAACAATCTGGTCGGCCATGGATAGGCGATGTGTGCCCGATCGACAGGCGGCCGGGCACACGCTCAACTGGCAAATCGAGTATCCTGGAGGAATGGCGATTCATAGCGATTCCGTCTCACCCATCGATATTGACACTGCGCTCCTGATCGTTGTGGGAGCGCACCCTCGAGCCGAGTACTTTGATCGGCCGCTGGCATACCGCTTCGCCGAACGGGTACGGGCGTGGCTTGGCGAGCGATTTCCCGACGACTTGGAGGGCGAAGAGAACGCGGGCGGACAACTGGAACCCCTGGTCTGTTCCGACGTCTGGTATCTCAACGACCGTTCCATGCGTGGGAGACCGGTGGTCTCGATCGGCGGGCCGGGGGTAAATGCACTGACCGCGACGCTGGCCGACAAACTGTCCAGCGTGTTTGTGATCGACGACGTCATGATGGTGCAGATGGACCCTGAGTGTGCGGAACTTTCGGTGTGCTGCTGGGGCGTAGGGCCGTCGGAAACGGCGGGAGCTCTGGACGTTTTTTGCGAGCGGTACATGGATGAGTTTCTTCGCGCTGGGCTGCGAGAAGAAATGGCGTAGCAGCGAGCCAGCGGTTTGGTTACTGCCCGCGTCAGGCTACGTCGGCTCGTGGACTCGAACGTGGCTCACTTGCCGATGCAAAAAGTCGAGAAGACCCTCCCGATGACCTCGTCCGGCGAGACGCGGCCCGTGAGTTCATCGAATTGGTCGAGTGAGCTGCGAAGATGACCCGCGAGCAGTTCCGGCGATGGCAGCCGGTCGTGACGGGGGTCTGCGATGCTTTCGCCTTTGCTCGCCAGCAGGTCAATGGCCTGATCCACGTCCGAGCGTGCAGCCATCAAGGCGCGTGCGTGTCGAGCGACCACGCTGGACCGGAGCACGTCGCCGAAAGGTCCGCCATGTCGCGGGGCGGTTTGCGGGCTGGTCTGAAGAGCACCCTCGCCCGATTCTGGTTCGTATGTTCGGTTCGATGCACCCTCTTCGGACGACCCGCCGAACACCGCCTCGGCGATGGCTTCGCGAAGTGTGGCGAGATTTCGGCGGTCGATCACGCTCACGGCAATCGAGGCACGTGGTGCTGAGCGAGATTTGGTTGGCGCGTGATCTGCCGAGTCGAGTCCTTTCACCAAAGCTGGCGGCGTTCGAGATTCGTTCTGGGCACGCGGCAAGTCGGCCTTGGTTCTCACACGAATGACTATGGGGGTTGCGGAGCCGATCCATTGTCGAAGTTCATCCTCCACGAAGTGTCCCGCCGGATCGCACCAGACAATCGCCATCGCGGACTCGATCGCGGCGGACGCCCCCGCTTGCATCTGCTGGTTGATCGCCGTGTGCGGATCGCCGACGCTCGGATCACGAAACTCCCTCGGCGGACCTTCCAATCCCGGCAGGTCGCAGAGTTCGCAGAAGTCCTGCTCGACCGGTTCTGCGGGCTCGTCGGCCAGGCAAATCGTCTCACAGATCACGTCTCGCGTGGTACCCGCCAAGTCGGCCACGATGCTGCGTCGCTTGCCCAGCAAGGCGTTGAAGAGCGCGCTCTTGCCCGCGTTTGGTCGGCCCAGCAGCACCACCTTTGGCAGGTGCGAATGGCTCAGGCTTGAATGTCCGCGTCGGCTCGATTCGGGCACCAGTACACACACTCTCTCACGCCAAGACTCGAGCCGTTCCCGCAAGGCACTGGGCGCGATGGGAACCACGTCTTCCTGATCCGTGAAGTCGATGCCCGCCTCGACCAACGCCAGCACGCTGGCCAGTTCGTCCGCCAGATGCGAGTGCGTCGCGCCCGTTTCGCCAGACATGACCCGCTTGGCGGCTCGCACTTGTTCGTCGGTGCCTGCGCGGATCATCGCGCTGATCCCTTCGGCCTGTGCGAGTGTCAGCCGCCCTGCGAGGAAGGCTCGTGCTGCGAACTCACCCGGTTCGGCCGAGCGAAGGTGCCGCTCAGTCGCGATCGATTCGGCCTGGGATGCGGCACCCGACGCTCGGTCGCCAAACTCGGCCAGAACACGCTGGACCACCATGGGGTTGGCCGAGACGATCAATTCCGCCGAGTCCTGGCCCGTGAATGAGTTGGGGGCGGGGTAGACCGCGATGAGACAGGGCAGCGCAACGCCCTGTGCTTGATGAGACAATCGCAGCCGACCGACAACGATGCCACGTTGCCTGGGCACTGGCCTTTCGAGCCTCGCGTCCAACACATCAAAAGTCGCAGCTCCTGAGAGCCGCACCACCGCGCGGACTGGGCCACCGTCGCGCGCGGGGCCAGGCCCGAGCGGGCTTGCGGGCGCAAAGATGATGTCGGAGGGTGAAGGAATCACATTGGATCTCAAGAACAGGAGCGTGAGTCAACAGACCGCCCAAAGGAGCCCCTGATGATCTTCGTCGGTCTGCGGCAATCGACGGCCTTGCTTGGAACCGGCTATTTTGGCAGTTCGGCGGAACACGTTGCGAGTACTTTCTGAACCGCAGGCTTGAGCACGGACCAGTCGGCCTCGGGCGACTTGTTCAGCGTCAGCCAACCGCCCGAGATCAGCAGCCCAACGACGCCCGGCAGACCGAACAAGGCCTCGGCCAGCGGATCGCCCGCAAAGCCGGAAGCATCGCGATAGGAGCGAATCGGTCCTTCGATCGGGTTCGCGAGCACGCACTTGAGTGCGTTGGGGTTCGGTGTTGGCTGGAAACTGGTCACCTGATTCAGCGGTGGCATGGTGCGAGGATAGTGGGTCGTTGGGCATTTCGCGGCGGAGGGTCCGCGGGGCATCAGCGGGTGATACACTCGAACAGAACAACCCCCAAGGGTGTTTGCCCAGTAAAAACGCGGGCGATGGGCGTGAAAGGGTCGATGTTCACAACTGCGCGAGGTGTCGGTCGTTCGACCGGCGACCGGTGATCGGCAAGGGGACCCGACGGTGAGATTGGAAGGGCTCGAACGTCTGCTTGGTCGGCTGAGTTCCTACCCGTGGTGGGAGACGGCGCTCGAGATTGGCGTGATATTCGCGGTGGTCTACTCGGTGTTCCGCTTTGTTCGCGGCACCCGGGCAGCGGGTGCGCTCAAGGGCACGCTGGTGCTGCTGGTGTTGGCGACGCTGATTGTTCGAGTGCTCGGGTCGACGGTGGCGTTCGCCCGCCTGAACTTCCTTTACGAGAATTTCCTTACGTTTCTGGCCATCACACTCATCGTGGTCTTTCAGCCCGAACTTCGGCGCGGGCTGATCCGGCTCGGCGAAGCGCCGATCCTGCGTCGGGCCGGCGTTGGCACGGGTGTGATCGTCGATGCCGTCGTGGACGCGTGCGCTTATCTCTCTCGTGCGAAGTTTGGTGGGCTGATCGTGGTCGAGCGAGAAGTGAAACTTAAAGGCCTGGTTGAAGGCGGGACCGATCTGCACGCGAGGGTTTCGTCTCGGCTGCTCAAGACGATTTTCTTCCCCGGCTCTGCGCTGCATGACTTGGCCGTGGTCATCGGCGACGGCGAGATTCGTGCTGCGGGTGTGCAGTTACCGCTGGCCGACCCAGAAGACATGCCCGACCCGAGCCTGGGATCGCGGCATCGTGCGGCGGTGGGGCTGAGCAAGGAGTGTGACGCGGTGATCGTGGTGGTCTCGGAAGAGACCGGCACCATCTCCATCGCGCAGCACGGCAAACTGAAGCAGGGCCTCTCTCCCGAGTCGTTGAAGGTCGAGATCAGGCGTTTGCTCGCGATGCCCAAGTTGCAGCGCGCGGTGGTGGTTGAGCCTCCCGTTGAGGCCGTTCCCGAACTGTTGGTTGAGCAGCACGCCGTCGAGGAGGCCTCGACTTCGGCTCAGGCTGCTTCAACGGTCACCGGCGAGGAAAGCGATGGAAACGGGGCTTCGGCGGAGTCAGTCGGCGCTGCGAATCGTCAGTCGCAGGCAAGGCCACAGGGCGAACGCACAGATTCTTCCGCCAAAGTCCGCGCAGCACCGTTGCGCGGCGAGGGTTCGGTTCGGAAAGTCAGTTAGTCGGCTGGGCGAACGTGCTTTGCCACACGCCCGCTCCACCCGTTGGAGGTACGCCCATGCGCATCTTTGCCCGATCTGAAGTTCAGACCATCGGAGTCGCGTTCGTTGTCACGCTGCTCATCTGGCTGTGGGCCGAGGGCCAGAACGTGGCACGTCGGCCGCTCAGCGTGCAGGTGATCTTTCCAGAGTTGGCCGGGGGCGACCTATTGCTCGATACGGGTGGCGATGGCAGCGGCGGGGCCGGATCGGGTGGACAATCGGGCTTCGACGGCGCCGTTCGGCTGGTCTTTGAGGGTTCCACAGCGGCTCTTGAGCGCGTGGAAGAACTGCGCGGACAGGTGCTGGTCATCCCGCCGGGCTCGCCTGGCTTGCCTGTCACGGCGGGGGTGAACCAGGTGGTGAATCTTATGACCGCGCTTCGTGCGCACCCCGACATCGTGGGCAAGAACGCGACGCTGACGGTCGTGGAGCCTGACACGGTGGTGGTGAGCACAACCAAACTCTCGTCGCGGGAACTCCCGGTTCGGGTGGAGTTGGCCCGGACAATCTCGCTCGATGGCGAACCCAGGCCGTCGATGGTCCGGGTCCGTGTGCGCGTGCCAGAGGCTCAGGCGGGCCGGCTCACAGAGGGCGCGTATGCCGTTGCGTATGTGAGCGAGGACCAGATC
This sequence comes from Phycisphaerales bacterium, assembly GCA_041737685.1. GTDB lineage: Bacteria > Planctomycetota > Phycisphaerae > Phycisphaerales > UBA1924 > JAHBK01. The sequence goes on from JBGSRG010000298.1 coordinate 6,652, forward strand.
GTGGCCTTGGGCGAGGGAGCCTCAACAGTGACGGGCGAACTGCGCTTGCCCGCAGCCTTTGGCGAGTTTGAGCCCAGAGTACGGTTTCAGCCCGAGCAGATCAGCGTCGCCTTGCGCGTTCGCGAGGCGTTGGAATCGGTGAAACTGCCGATGAACGTGCCCGTCTGGTTGGCCATGCCGCCCACGGAGCGGACCGACAAGTGGGAGATCGAAGTTCTGGACAAGTTTCTGGCCGACGTCGCGGTCAGCGGCAGGCCAGAACAGATTGCCAAATTGAGTTTGCCGGGCGTCACGATCAAGGCGGTTGTCGAGATTGGCTCGGAGGATCTCAACCGAGCGCTGGAAGCGATCGCTGCGGCAGCGCTTCCGGCGGTTTCGACAAACTCGACCGGCACAGAACCACCCGTGAGCAACGGGGCAGCGCCCCTCACGGCGGCTGGCGTTGGTAATGGGCCAAACGGTGCCGTCAATGCGGGAACTGGCCCCACACCCAACGCAAACGGCGCTGCGACGGGCCCAACCTCCGTCCCGGCGGCCTCTCCTGTCACCAACACTGCCCCGCCGGGCATCATTACCAAATCAGTGGTCTTCACCGGCCTGCCGACGGGCGTTACGCCGGTTGGTCAGGCCCCGCAGGTTCGGGTGAGGATCGGACTGGCTGGGTCGGTGGCCTCAGCAGCTGCGAATGGGGCCAATGCTGCTGGCTCGACGGCTTCCGCGACTGGGGGTATGACCCCGCCGCTGCCGTCCACAAATCCGGCACCCGCAACTGTGAACCCGCCATTGGTCCGCTGAACGGTGGTTCCGTTCCCTGTTGGCCCCGCGCAGATGACCTTGCATCGCCGGGCCGCTATCCTTTGCCCCCATCAAACTCGCCGTCATTCTCGACGGCCGTGCAGGAACCCCCATGAAGATCAAGACCGACGAGATTACGAGCATCATCAAGCAGGAAATCGCCCAGTACGCGAATGAACTGGAGATTTCCGAGGTCGGCCGGGTGGTGGAAGTGGGCGACGGCATCGCCCGCGTCTATGGCCTCTCCAAGGCGATGGCTGGCGAGATGCTCGAGTTTCAGACCGCCAAGGGCAACGTGATGGGTCAGGTCTTCAACCTTGAGACCGACACGGTCGGCGCGGTCATCTATGGCGACGCGCTGGGCGTAAAGGAAGGCGATCTGGTCAAATCAACCGGGAGGCTTCTCGAAGTCCCCGTGGGTGAGGCGCTGCTGGGTCGCGTGGTCGATTCGCTGGGTCGGCCGATCGACGATGGCGCTGCGTTGCAGACCGACCAGTTCCGCAAGGTTGACATTATCGCACCCGGAATCGCCGAACGACAGCCCGTGACCGAGCCTTTGCAGACGGGCATCAAGCCGGTGGACGCGATGATCCCGATCGGACGCGGGCAGCGCGAACTGATCATCGGCGACCGCAAGACCGGCAAGACGGCGGTGGCGATCGACACGATCATCAACCAGAAGCAGTTCTGGGGCACCCCCGACGCGGTGGTGTGTATCTACGTGGCGGTTGGGCAGAAGGAGTCAACCGTTGCCGCAACGGTCGAGACGCTCCGCAAGAACGGCGCGATGGACTACACCATCGTCGTCAATGCGGGTGCGTCTGATCCCGCCCCGATGCAGTACATCGCTCCGTACACCGGATGTACGATGGGCGAGTACTTCATGTGGCAAGGCAAGGACGGCAAGACACCCAAGCACGCGCTGTGCATTTACGACGACCTTTCCAAGCAGGCCGTGGCCTATCGCCAGTTGTCGCTGCTGCTGCGTCGGCCCCCTGGCCGCGAGGCCTATCCCGGCGACGTCTTCTATCTGCACTCGCGTTTGCTTGAGCGGGCTACCAAACTCAGCGACGAGAACGGCGGCGGCTCGCTCACGGCCCTGCCCGTGATCGAGACTCAAGAGGGCGACGTCTCGGCGTATATCCCCACCAACGTGATCTCGATCACCGACGGACAGATCTATCTCGAGCCCGAACTCTTCTTTTCCGGTGTTCGACCGGCAATCAACGTGGGCATCTCGGTCTCGCGCGTGGGTGGCAACGCTCAGATCAAGGCGATGAAGCAGATCGCCGGGTCGTTGCGGCTCGACCTTGCGGCGTACCGTGAACTCGAAGCCTTTGCGCAGTTGGGCACCGAACTGGACAAGGCAACGCAGAAGCAGTTGGACCGCGGCGCCCGGATGGTGGAACTGCTGAAGCAGCCGCAATACGTGCCCTTCAACGTCATCGACCAGGTCGTTTCGATCTTCGCGGGCACGCGCGGCTATCTCGACGACGTCGAGATCAACAACGTGCGTGCGTTTGAGAAGGGCCTGCTTGAGTTCATGCAGACGACCGGCAAACAGGTTCGCGATGAACTGGCCCAGAAGAAGGCGCTGGACAAGGACCTTGAGAAGAAACTGGGCGACATGATCGGCCAGTTCAAGGCTGGCTTCAAGCGCACTTGAGTGACTGAGAAATCGCTCGGATAGTGGGGCTGGGTGTGGCTGCGCGCAAGCGACGCGGGCCCGAGTTGTCGCTCGGCACGACTTGATCTTCCGCGACGCACATTTGCACCTTCGCCAGGCCTGCCCGAACGGTGCCGGGGCGCGGCCAGAAGCCGCGCCGGTCTGAGGCAGATAAGAAGGACTGGCCCTTCCCAGGCTTTCGGACACCTACCCGATACCGAACCCGCGCAATCCCTGTGCGTGGCCATTGGCAAACCCACCCTTTGAGGTATGCTGCTGAACATGAACGCAATCTTCGCAATCTTCACACTCCCAGCGGTTTCGAGCAAGACCGCGAAGGGCCAGACTCCTTTCGCTGCCGGAATGATCGCCCGAGCCCTAAGGGTGGCATTTGTGCTTGCGCTCGTTTGTGGTGCCGCACCCGCCCAAGCGCAATGGTTCAGCACCACCATTGCCCCGCCGGATTTTTGGACGGCTTCGAGTCTGAACGACGTCTCCAACGACGGCCGCACTGCCGCGGGCTACTGCAACGCGGGCGGCATAGATCAAGGCCTGCTTGCCACTCGAAGCATCTCTTACAACATTTTCTCGTCGCAGAACATCGGCAAGCCCGCCGGGTGGTTCACCAACGCCGCCTGGGGCATCGATGCAACGGGCGATCGTGGTGTCGGATTTGGCCTGACTGTCACGGGCGGGTTTCCACCCGATCTGGTGATTCGTGCAACGTACACCGGACCGGAAACGGGGCAGGCCCTGCAGGGCTGGGTGGGGCTTCCCATGTTTCCCGGATATCAGGTCTCGGAGGCACGCGGCATCAGCCTCGACGGACAAGTGATTGTTGGCTACATGAGCTTCTTTGGCTTTCCTGACGCGGTGCGCTGGACGGGCGGTTATCCGCAATCGTTCACGTTGCTGCCCGCTCTGCCCAATCAATCGGGCAACCAAGCCCTGGCGGTGAGCGATGACGGCACTACGACGGTCGGCCAGAGCGGAACGCGGGCGTGCAAGTGGACGGGCAATGGCATGCCGGTCGATCTGGGCTCATTGCCCGGCATGGTGAGCGCGGTGGCCAATGGTGTGAATCACGACGGCTCGGTGGTCGTGGGCATCTGGAACGACGGGGTCGATCGCGGCTTCTACTGGACTCAGGCCACGGGAATGGTGAACATCCCGCCGCTGCCCACGGGTACGATCGTTCGGCCCAGAACCTGCAGCAACGCAAACGGCACCCTGGTGATCGTCGGTCAGGCAGGCGACTCGAACGCGCCGGGTGGGTTGAACGGGTTTGCGTGGACCCAGATGCTGGGCACGCAGCCGATCGTGTCGCACCTTGTCGACCGCGGACTCTTTCTTGCCATCCCCACGATGACCATCACCGACGTGCGGGCGATTTCGCCCGACTCGAGGCAGATGTGCGGTGTCGGGGTGCAGAACGGTCAGAATGTTGGCTGGCTCGCGTCGCAGTTGTTGTGTGCAACGCTGACCGGACTGCCGACCACAAGGTACGGTTGCCAGGGCAGCGAGGTCACGATTTTTCCGTACGGTGACGTGGGCGGCGGTGGGTTTGTCAGCGGCACATCGCGCTACCAATGGTACCGAAACGGTGTGCCGATGGTTGCGGGAACGCAGCCGGGCGGCTCATTCATTATCTCGCCCAACGACTTTACTCTCACGATCTTCAACCTTACGCCGTCAGATGTTGCGCAGTATCACTGCGTGGCCAGCAGCGGCGGTGCGTGCGTGGTCACAGGACCGGTAAGCCAAGTGTCGCTTGCGGTGCCTCAGATCAATCTGGAGCCGGTGGACACAGTGGGGTGCGTTGGCCAGAGCGTGCAGCTGGTTACAGCGGCAACCACACCGATCGGGACACCTCAGTATCGCTGGCAGAAGCGCGTCCCCCCGACTCCCAACGTCTATCTGGACATACTCGACGGGCCAACGGGCAATGGCTCAACTTATTCAGGCACCGGCACTTCGATGCTGACGATCAACAACGCCCAACCCGGCGACAGCGAACGCTATCGCTGCATCATCACGATCAGCCAGTGCGGTGCGCTGACCAGCGAGAGCACCTATCGAGCGCTGGTGAGCGTCGTCTCTGAGACCATGATTGTGAGCGACCCGCTGCCGACTTCGCAGTGCCTTGGCGACAACGACGCGTTTTTCAGCGTGACGGCTTCGCCTTCGGGCGCTGGGCTGACGTATCAATGGACCAAGCGCCAACCGCCCTTTCCCAACGTGTACGTCGACATCTTTGACGGGCCAACGGGCAATGGCGGGAACTATGGCGGCACACAGACCCCCAACCTGACGATCGCGGGCGTCTATGCGGGCGACTTCGACCGCTACCGCTGCCGCGTGATGGGGCCGTGTGGCTTCACGCAAACCTCGGCCAACGCGCTTCTCTCGGCAATTCCGGCGGGGATGGTCGTAACCGGGCCGGACAGCAACTCGGCATGTCTGGGCGGCGTGGGCACGCTGAGCGTGACAGCAACCCCCGCGGGCAGCACGTACCAGTGGAAGCGCTACAGCAATGATTTTTCCACTTATCTCAACGTGAGCAACGGCCCGACGGGTAACGGCGGAACGTACTCGGGCGCACAATCGCCCACGCTCAGCGTGAACATCCTGACGCTCGCCGACACACAGTCGTACTTTCATTGCGAAGTAACCGGCCCGTGCGGCGGACTGCCGGCGCTGAGCGCCGATAGTTCGATTGTGCCGCTGGTCTCACCGCCACAGTTTCTGACTCTGCCGGCGACTGGCTCGGTGTGCATCACCGGGACCAAGCAACTGTCAGTGTCGCTTGTGCCGCAGAACTACGGCTCAGTGAACTACCAGTGGTGGCGGTATGTGTCGGCGTTTCCGATCTTTGCACAGGTGCCCAACGGCGTGCTGCCATCGGGAGCGGTGATCTCTGGCGCGCAGACTTCGGTGATGACGATCAGCAACTTCCAGCCGCAGGACGCAGGGCAGTACTACTGCCAGGTGATTACCGACTGCACGCAAGCGCCCTCAACCGAGGCAACGCTGAGCGTGTGCATCGCCGACGCCGATTGCAACGGTGCCGTGGACATCTTGGACCTGTTGAACTTCAACGCGTTGTGGTCAGCGAACCTGGGGCAGAGTGTGGTGCCGTACACCAACGGGGATGCCAACGGCGACGGGTTCGTCGATCTCTTGGACTTGCTGGCGTTCAACGCGGAATGGAACACGAACGTGGGCGGCGGATGCCCGTAAGGGTGGAGTTGGAGTTCTCGTAGTTGAAGTGTGCGCAACGTGCCGCGAGGTGGTCGGCGTGCGCTCACTCCACATCGATTGAACCGAGTCGTTCGATAAAGGCGTCAGCACCGGCAAGTCTGAGCGGTTCAGCGTCAAAGGTGTGCCCCACAGCAATGACGAACAGCCCTGCGGCGTGCGCAGCACGTACGCCTGTGGGTGAGTCTTCGATCGCTGCGCAGTTGCGACGATCGTTGCCCGCAACGCCAAGCAGGGCCGAAGCCCGCAGATAGCCCTCAGGATCGGGCTTGTTGTTGGTCAGATCATCCGCACAGACGACGGCACGGAAGATGGGATCGCTGAAAGCAGGGTCTGCTTTGCCTCTCGTTCCGATCTCGCTTGGGGGCCGATCGCCCGACTTGCTCGCGGGTGCGTGGGAGAGATTCATGGCCCGGAGCATCTGCTCGATGGTGGCGCGAACGGTGCCGGTGCAAAGCCCAACGGGGCGGATGGCCGCGATGCGCCGGACAACTTCTAGCGCGCCGGGCTGGATGGTGAAGCGTGATTCGGCGATGCCGCGCAGCATGAGTTCTTGCTTGGTTCTGAGCATCTGGCCAATCTCTGCTTCACTCAGGGGCAGGTCGTGGCCGTTGACACTGGCGATCATGCGGAAGGCGTGCTCGTCGCCGTTGCCGACGATGTGACGCACGAACAGGTCGTGGTCAAAGTCCCAGCCGCGATTCGAGAGCGCGTTACGGATGGCCCAAGCGTGCATGGGCTCAGAGTCGGCGAGCACACCGTCAAAGTCGAAGACCACGGCACGAAAGGATGAAAGCGCGGGCGGCGGCGGGAGAGCAGCCGAGTCACTGACGAGCGGCAATCGCTGTGTTGGTTGGGCGGGATCGGATTGCACGAATCAGTGTAAGTCGGCTTGCGCATTGTGTGTGCGGGAAGCCGGTGGCAAGTTCATGGAAGGGCGGAACGTGTCGGTTACGGCGCGAGCGTGTGTGAAACGGTGTCGGTTGGGGCGTCATGACATGGACGATGACGTAGACTCGGACCGGATGATCGACCACTCCACAAGCACCATGCAAGAGACTTCCCTTCGACCGCTCGCGCCGCGCGGACCCGTGGCGGCGACGGTGGTTGCGGTGCGCTCAGAAGTTCTGAGCGTTATCGGATGGGCCGCGGAACAGCCGCTG